>JAJRWY010000272.1 GCA_024276575.1 Candidatus Binatota bacterium | reverse complement strand
TCAAGCGCCCGCAATCTCGGCCCGTGCTCGCTTTTCGGCCCTCGACGTACTGTTAGTACGCCTGCGGGCCTCATCGCTGCGCTTGGGCCGATCTCACGGGCGCTTGCGACTCTCGCGACGAGGTTTCACGAATAATGCGGGTTAAGTGCTTCTTATGCTTTCTCTCCGCGTGCGCACCGCCCGTCTATTCGACGAACTCTTCTATGTAGGCGCGATGCATCTTCTTGAGTTCTTCAATGAACGGGTTGGTCTTACGGCCGGGTTCGAGAAGGACGAGATCGAGCACCGCTACCGCAGTTTCGATCAGTACGCGGGAAACCCTCAGCAGACGGCCGTGGGAGGCTGCTACCCCTCGCGCTTTTAGTGCTGCCGCCAGTTCCCGGGCGAGGCGCTCGTTGTCTTGGCGGTCGATGATTTGCAATTCCGGCAGTGCCCGCATTGCTCGTCTGATAGCGAGTCCTCCTGGCGTTAGCCTAAGCCCATCGACGAACGTATCGATGTAGGAGTCCCATAGTTTATCCCAGTCGCTCTCTGGATCCGCGAGGGCGCGGAAGCCGTCGAACCAGCCGTCCCAGAGTGCAGTCATCCGTTCGGCCAGAGCCGTGATTACTGCGAGTTTGTTCGGAAAATACCGATAGACCGTGCGCACACGAACCTCGGCGCGTTGTGCCAAGAGGTTGGTGTTGAAAGCGCCGAGGCCGCCTTCTTCGAGTAGTTCTGCGGCGGCAGAGAGGATTTTCTCTACCGTGTCCTTGGCTCTGCTCTGCGTGGGTAGCCGTCGCGGCGCTAGATCCCGCGTGCGGGCCAGAATCTGCCCAGGCTGTTCCGTGCGTCTCACCATCATGAGGGATGCTAGCGCATCGCGACTTGACAATCCAGGGAAAGGGGAGTATTTACTCCCCCTCAGGCCAGGCTCAGGCTCAGGCTCAGGCTCATTTCTATGAAACCGTCGTGGCAGCCACGATCATGGCTGTTGCGGTCGTTGTTCAAGAGGGGCGGATGCCGACATGGGCGGTATCGAGATGCGCGCGGATGTGCGGCTGAGCTTCAAGCAAGTGGGCGGCAAATGCGCGCAGTGTGTGGCCCGCCACAGAAGCAGATGGACTGCGGCGATACTGATCGAGGCGTAACTTGTGTAGAGGGGTATACGGGTGGAAGACGAAGCGGCATTGAGCGAGAACAACGCGGCGGTAAAGGCCCAGGCCTTGGCCGACTATTCAGAATACTGCAACCCGATGAAGTTGCGCACCCTCAAGCATGCGGGACTCGAGATCATCGAAGGACGCCGTGAGGGCGCTTTGATGTGGGACCTGGAAGGCCAGTGCTACATCGATTGCATTACTGCGGCGGGAAGTATGAATGTCGGGCGCCGCAACCCCGAGGTAATAGCGGCGCTCAAGGACGCTCTCGACGACTATGACATCGGAGTGTTCTTGCTCGGTTCCAAACCGAAGGCGGACTTGGCCAAGAAACTGGCCGAGATCACTCCGGGTGGGTTGAAGATGACCATGTTCGCGGTGGGCGGTGGTGAAGCCAACGACTATGCCATCAAACTCGCCCGCGGTTACACGCGAAAGCCCGGAATAATCACCACTACCCTATGTTACCATGGGCATACGGGCCTAGCGCTTGCCGGAATCGGCCGCGACGCTTTCCGCAAGCCCTTCGAGCCACTAAGCCCGGGTTTCTCTCGAGTTCCCTTCAATGATCTCGAGGCCATGGCGGCGGCGGTCACCGATCAAACCGCCGCGATCATGATAGAGCCGATCCAGGGGGAGGGCGGTATTCACGTTGCAAGCGATGACTACATGCGAGGATTGCGTGAGCTTTGTGACGAGCGCGGAGTGCTCTTGATCTTCGATGAAGTGCAAACCGGCTGGTGTCGCACCGGGAAAATGTTTGCGTGTGAGCACGCGGGGGTCGCGCCTGATATCATGACCTTGGCCAAGTCCATTGGTGGCGGCATCTACCCGATCGCTGCCACCATATACACCGAGGAACTCAACGAGTTCGTGATTGCACATCCCTTCGTCCACCTGAGCACCTTTGGAGGCGCCGATTTGGGATGTGTGGTTGCGCTCAAGGCCATTGAGATCATGGAGCGCGAGAAACTTTGGGAAAATGCGTCGGCCCGCGGGGCGCAGTTCGAGGTCGGTTTCAACGAACTGAAAGAAAAGCATTCGGAGATTCTCCTCGAGCATCGTGGCCGCGGACTCATGCGCGGACTGCAATTCACTAACGATAGTCACGGCCCGCGCATGACATATCAGTTGGCCCAGCACGGTGTCATGGCTCTGTACACGGGAAACGAGCCGTCGGTGATGCGCCTGATGCCGTCGTTGGTCATCAGCGAAGCGCAAGTGGCTACGGTGCTCGAGGCACTCGATGCGTCGATGCAGGCGGTCAAGGACCAAGATTCGGGAGCGGCTGCTCCCAGCGATGATGCCGGACGAAAGAAAAAGCGCCGGCGGCCCGGGAGGTAGTGCGGACGATGGCGACGCAAAGTGAGATAAGCGAGGCGCTAGCCGACTTTCAAGTCCAGTGTAATGAGAATGAGAGGCTGCGCCGCATGCAGCGCGATTGGACGAAAGTTCTTCACATCGTGGCGGAGGACAACGATTCGCGCCATACGATGACGGTGGTGGAGGGGGAGACCACCTCTGTTGAAGAAGGCTTGATCGGAACGCCCGACATCATCGTTACCACGGATAGCGAAACCCTGTGCGATATGTTTTGGGGTGACCTCAACCCGGCTCAGAAATACCTGCGTGGCGAACTCAAGCTCAAAGCCTCACAGGAAGACGTTATGCGCCTGGACGCCATAAACCTGATCGTCTGGCCCGACGAGTGATCGTAACTCCGCCATCCGCCGGATGGTTGCCTGCCTGACTGTATTCGCGAGTTGAAGCGAACAATCGGAGAAGTGTGTGGTGTCTGAGATTCGACTTGCCAAAGTAGTCAAGCAGCGGACCGTTGTATCGACTGGTGCCGGTATGGCGATGGCGACGGTCTCGTATAGTGCGAGCATGGAGTTGGCGACCATCGTGCTCGGGGATTCGGCTTGGATAGCGATATTGATTGCCGGCATCTTCTGCCTGATGGCCGGTGCGTGTTTCGCAGAGCTGTCCGGGATGTATCCCACAGCGGCCGGTATAAAGATTTTCATCGAGCGCGCTTTCAACGAGAAAGTAGCGATGCTGTTCGCGACGATGTACATCACGGTGGCCATTTCGGTGGTCGGTGCCGAGACTTTCGTGCTTGCGCGAGTACTCTACGAGGGTACGGGAATAACCGCAGTGCCGCCATGGGCTTGGGGAGTGGTGTTCTTGATTGCGGTGCTGTTGCTCAATGTACGCGGTATAAGGATCGCCGGCACCTTCCAGGATGTGCTTGCCTACTCGATGTTTGCCTTCCTGATCGGCTCGTCGATCTACGCGATGTCCATCTCTCCTGCGCCTCTGCAGACGCCCACTATGCCCGGTGATCCAGCTGACCTAGTCAAAGCAGTGGCGGTAGGCGTGTTTCTCTATGTGGGTTTCGAGTGGGTGACGCCGCTGGCCGAGGAAGTTACAGATCAGCGTCTGATTGCGCGCGGCCTGTTTTTGACTATAGGGGTTCTGTTCGTTACCTACGCGTTGTTCAACGCAGGGCTGACGATGACTATGGCACCGGCCATACAAGCTGCGCCCGGGGATCCTGTCTACGCCGGCTTGATAGACGCGGCCATAGCCAAAGGGGCGCTTCCGGCCGGAATCGACCGCGCCGCTCTTACCTACGATCAGGCCAAACAGGCTTTCGGGACTTCCGTCATTCCGCATGTACTATTTTATCATCGTTTGTTTGGCAGCGTGGGCATCGTAGTGATCGTGATCATGAGCTTGGTGGCTTCGGTTACCTCTTTCAACGCCGGCACCTTGACCGCCTCGCGTTATATGTATGCGTTGGCCAGAGACGGCAGCCTGCCCAAGATCTTCAGCCGCATCAGCATCAACTATGCGACTCCATACGTTGCGCTCATCGCCTTGTCTGGACTGTGCCTGACCATCAGCCTCGCGGTGTTCGTGTGCGAGTACTTCCGGCCCGAAAGCTACGAGATCTTCATATATCTCGGCGCGTTCATCGAGTGCATGATCTACACGGTCATGGCTTGTTCGGTGATTGTTTTGCGCCGCCGCCGGCCGGCCGAAGCACGGCCCTACCGGGTACCTTTCGGTTACGTGATTCCCGCCGTAGTCGCGGTGTTCTTCTCGCTGCTGATGCTTGCCATCGTTGTCGAGCATCCGGTGGTTGCCGTGGTGGTGCTCTGCGTCGCCATGGCCGCCGGGTACTACGGTTGGCGGGTGGTCCCCCGCATGCGCGCTACCGCCCGCGCCGCTCGTAAGGCCAAACCGCGCCGTCGGCCCCAGAGAAGCAGCGACGCCCAGGCCTGAGCAACCCGCTTCGGCAACCGGGCCAACGGGTAAGGCCAAAGCGCGCCGTCGGCTCGGGAGAAATAGAGAAGGCTGCGTATGAGGCTCCCGGATCCGGCGCTTGCACCGTCATTAGCCGCGCCGCCAGCGGCGGACCGGGAGTTTCCGGGCCTCGACCTGCGGATACTTGCTCGCAGCGTGGCAGCGCTTTGCCAAGCACCGCCACGGTAGCTAGGATGCGCGTTCGGATTGTGGCCGAGAGGCCGGAGCCGGGAGGCTGGGATCGAGAGTTCACAGGGGGCGAGGATAAGGAGTTCCGACATGATCAAAGGCTACGCCGGCCGTATTCTGGAAGTAGACCTGAAGAACAAGACTTTCGAGTTCAAGCCCCTGGACGAGGATACTGCACGCCTTTACATAGGCGGCAAGGGCTACGGAGCGCGCCTGCTCTACGATCTCACTTCGGCCGGTATCGACCCATTGGGTCCGGATAATGTCCTGATTTTCGCTACCGGTCCGCTCAACGGTAGCGTGGCTCCGCAATCGAACCGCTTCGCGGTGGTTTGTAAGAGTCCGCTTACCGGCGGAATCGGTAGCGCTACTTGCGGTGGTTCTTACGCCTACGGCATGAAGAAAGCCGGCATCGACGTGCTGATCTGCCGTAACGCTGCCGAGCGGCCGCTGCGCCTCGAGATAGACGGTGACAATAGCGATGTGAAGTTCGTGGATGCTTCGGACTTATGGGGCAAGGGCAGCTACGAGACTCAAAAAATACTGGGCGAGAAGAAGAATCACGCGGTGATCGGTCCGGCCGGTGAGAACAAGGTGTTGTTTGCCGGTATCGTGTCCAATGAGCGTATTGCCGGGCGCACCGGCGTAGGCGCGGTGATGGGGTCGAAGAATCTCAAAGCGGTTACGGTTTCAGGGTCGCGTAAGCTCGAGATGGAAGACAAGGCAGCTTTCGCCGCCTACACAAAGGAAGTCAGAGCCCTATTCCGCGACCATCCGGTACTCGGCAACAGCATGGCCGCTTACGGTACCGCAGCGATCGTCAATACTACCAACGCGCGCAACATCATTCCCACCCATAATTTCAAATACGGACATTTCGATAGGGCCAAATCGATTTCCGGTGAATACATGGCAGACCACACTCTGGTCGGCACCAAGAGCAGTTGCATTCACTGCCCGGTTACTTGCGGGCGGCAGGTGGACTTGCCGGGCATCGGCACCGTGAAGGGGCCGGAGTACGAAACGCTGGGACTGATGGGCTCCAACCTCGAGATCTCCGACATCGAGAAGATACAGGAGTGGAACTACCTGGCCGACGATATGGGAATGGACACCATCTCCTTGGGGGCCGTGCTGAGTTTTACCATGGAGTTGCAGGAGCGCGGCATGCTCGACTCCGGTTTGCAGTTCGGTAACCCGGCCGGAGTCTCGGAGATGATAAAAGACATCGGCCATCGCTCGGGCTTGGGCGACGATCTTGCCGACGGTGTAAAGCGCATGAGTGCCAAGCATGGGGGCGAGGCTTTCGCGATGCATGTCAAGGGTCTGGAGTTGTCGGCCTACGATCCGCGCGGATCCTGGGGACAAGGCGTGGAGTATGCGACCACCAATCGCGGTGGCTGCCACGTTTCCGGTGCCACCATGTACATGGAGAGTGTAGGGCCTTTCACCATCAATCCGCAGAACTACAAGCTCAAGTCCGACCTCCCGTACGTGCAGCAGAACATTGCGGCAGCGATTAATTCGATGGTGCTGTGCATCTTTACGACTTATGGAATCGTGCCGAAATTCGTCCACGAGGCTGATCCCAAGTCGTGGAAGTTCCGGGCGGCCGTAGCCGCTTTCGAAAACAGCGGTCCCTTGTTTCGCTGGGTAAACAGCATCAAGGGCAAGCCGATGCTGTGGTTCGAGAAATGGCTTACCTTGATTACCGGGACCAACATCTCGTCGGGCCATATACAGGAGATCGGCGCGCGCATCTTCAATCTCGAGCGTATGTATAACCTGCGCGAAGGCTTGAGTGCCGCCGACGATACGCTGCCTCCGCGCATGCTCAACGAGTCGATCTTTCCCAACATGAAGGCGGGGCACCCCTTGGGTGAGCTATTGCCGCGCTATTATCAGATTCGTGGATGGGACAGCCGCGGCGTGCCCACCGAGAAGACTTTGAAGAAGCTCCAAGTCGCCGTCTGAGGCGGCTTTCGGCGAGGAGGTAAGCACGTGCGTGTAACAGTCGAACCGACTTACGACATGAGCAAGGTGCTGGGGGTGGACAGTTTTGAGGTCGAGGACGTGGCGACCGTTGCTGAGGCCGTCGAGAAGGCGCGTGAACGCGTCGGCGATGAGTTCGAGAAGCTCAGCCGCGTGGCCGCGATCGCGGTCAACGGTGTACTGGTTTCCCACACTAAAGGCATGAAGACCCGGCTCAGCGACGGTGACAGGATCAGCTTCGTCAAGGCCGCCGCAGGTGGCTGACGACGGCGAGGAGGGTGCGCCGAAGTTTCTGCCGCACACGCTTCCTAGCCCGCTTGTGCTTTCGGGCTCGTCGGCATTTGGGCTAAACTAGCGACTATGGGCCTCGACGCTTGGATTACCCTTGCCGTGCTCGCCGCGGTGATGGGGACGCTCGCCTTCACGCGGGTCAGTGCTTATCTGGCGCTTATCGGTGGCCTGGTGGTGTTGCTGACCTTGGGTATCGTCAGCGAAGACCAGATGCTCGCGGGAGCGGCCAATCCGGGCATGATTACTGTGGGCGTGCTCTTCGCCGTGGTCGCGGGCGTACGCGAAACCGGGGCGATGAACTGGCTGCTGCAGCCCTTGCTCGGGGACCCCGGTTCGGTGAGATCGGCCCAATTGCGTTTGGTCGGGCCGGTCGCTCTGCTGAGCGCGTTCCTCAACAATACCCCAATAGTGGCGGTGATGTTGCCGGTGGTCCACGATTGGGCTCGCAAGTATCGCATCTCCGTTTCTCAGTTGCTGATCCCGTTGTCTTACGCTTCCATAATGGGAGGGGCCTGCTCGCTCATCGGCACCAGCACTTTGCTGGTGGTCAATGGATTGATCGTGTCCGAACTCGGCGATGATTACGGATTGTCGATGTTCGAAGTGGCATGGGTAGGCCTTCCTTGTGCACTGGCCGGTTGCAGCTTCATGTTGCTGTTCGGCCGCCGCCTGCTGCCTGATCGCAAGCCGGTGCTTTCGCCCGAAGACGACGCTCGTGAGTACGTGGTCGAGATGCTGGTGGACGAGGGCTCGGCATTGGCGGGTTCGACCATCGAACAGGCGGGCTTGCGCCACCTGCCGGGCCTGTACCTGATTGAAATCGAGCGTCTTGGCCAGGTTCTTCCTGCGGTCTCGCCCAACATAGTTCTGCGCGAGAAAGACCGTCTGGTGTTCGCGGGCATTGTCGAATCGGTTCGTGATTTGCAGAAAATGCGCGGCCTGAAGCCCGCTACCGACCAAGTGTTCAAACTCGATGCCGAGCGCGGCAACCGGGCCTTGGTGGAAGCGGTAGTGTCCTATCAGTGTCCCATCGTCGGCATGAGTATCCGCGACGGGCAGTTTCGTACGCGTTACAATGCGGCGGTGATTGCGGTGGCTCGCGGTGGGTCACGGATCAAACAGAAAATCGGAGACATCGTCTTGCGGGCCGGAGATACGCTGCTACTTGAAGCGCGTGCTTCTTTCGCCGACCAGCATCGCAACAGCCGCGATTTCTTCCTGGTTTCGCGCATCGAGGACTCGGCGCCCATACGCCATGAGAAGGCATGGGTTTCGTTGTTGATACTTGGCTTGATGGTGGTGGCGGTGACGGCCGGATGGCTCAGCATGCTCAACGCTTCGATGCTGGCGGCAGGTGCGATGATCGCGACCCGCTGTACGGCTGCACATTCCGCATTGCGAAGCGTGGAGTGGCAGGTCCTTCTGGTCATTGCCGCTGCGGTAGGCATCGGCAAGGCAATGCAGTCGAGCGGTGCCGCCCACGGGGTGACGGATTGGTTGATCGGCCTCGCTGGGACCGACCCCCACGTGATCGTGGGCGTACTGTGTGCGACGACGATGGTCTTTACCAACGTGATGAACGCGAATGCAGCGGCTGTCTTGATGTTTCCCATCGCTGTTTCCACTGCCGCTACTCTTGGTGAGGGCGCTACGCCTTTGAGTCCCATGCCTTTCGTCATAGCGGTGATGATGGGTGCGGTTTCCAGTTACGCGACTCCGATCGGCTACCAAACCAACCTGATGGTTATGGGACCGGGCGGCTACCGCTTCTCGGATTACCTGCGAATGGGTCTCCCTTTGAGTGTCCTCGTGTGGTCGATCTCGGTGTTTCTCATTCCACGGGTGTGGCCGTTTTAGCCGCTCGAATTGGCAGACGTTTCTGAATAGTCTTGACCTGCGTTATCTGTGAAACCTCTGCTACGAAGCTCGAGCGCCCACAATCTTGGCCCGTGCTCGGTCGCCCGCTGTGCTGGCTCGTGGGTTCGTGGCCCTCGAGTAGTGTCATTGGGCCTGCGGGCCTCAATGCTACGCGTGGCCGATCTGGCCGGTCTCACGGGCGCATGCGGCTCTTGCAGCGAGGTTTCATGAATAATGCGGCTTAACGGTATGCGATTTTACAGGGTTTCTGTGGTGGCCGGGTTGGTACTTGTCGCGCAGTTGTTCTGTGCTTCAGCATCGGCGCAGACTTTGCGTTTGGCGACGACCACGAGCACCGATAATTCCGGACTGCTCGAGTTCTTATTGCCGGGTTTCGAGAGGCAATGTGGATGCCGGGTGGACGTCATAGCGGTGGGAACGGGCAAGGCGCTGCGTTTGGGTGAGAACGGCGATGTCGACGTGTTGCTGGTTCACGATCCGTTGCGCGAGAAGGCTTTCGTGGAAGCGGGGCACGGCCGTTACCGGCGCTATGTGATGTATAATGATTTCGTGCTGCTAGGCCCCGCAGAGGACCCCGCCGGTGTTCGCAAGTCTCGCAATGCAGCGGCAGCTTTTTCGGCGATAGCGGGGGCCCGTGCGGTTTTCGTGAGCCGCGGCGATGAATCGGGTACTCACGCCAAGGAGAAATCTATGTGGCGTGCGGCTTCGGTGGCTCCCGGAGGGGATTGGTACAGGGAGACCGGCCAGGGCATGGGAGCTACGATTCAGGTCGCCGATCAGATGAGAGGATACACATTGGCCGATCGCGGCACGTTCTTGGCGATGCGTGACAAGCTTGGCCTGCAAATATTGCTCTCTGGAGACCCTCGGTTGCACAATCCGTATGGTGTTATCCCCGTGCTGAATAAGGCGATCTCCCAGCAAGGGGCTACTTTGGCGCAGAGCTTTGCCGCTTGGATAACCGGGGCGGATGCGCAAAGCCGGATCGCATCGTTCAAGAAATACGGGCAAGTGTTGTTTCATCCGGCGGGCGGCAAAGGGTTGCCGCCACGGGCGGATGACGATTCCTGACAGTGAACGCTTTTTTCAGCGCCGAAACGCTACAGATCTGCTTTGTCAGCCTGAAGACTTCCGCCGCTGCGATAGTGGCGGCTTCGGCCTTGGGTATTCCGGTGGCCTTGTGGTCCTCTGGGCACGATTTTGCAGGGCGGGGGGCGCTGGTTACGGCTTTCAATACTTTGACTGCGCTTCCCTCCGTGTTCGTCGGCGTGTTGCTGTACTCTCTGCTGTCTCGTTCGGCCCCGCTCGGTTCGCTGGAACTCCTCTACACGTGGCCGGCCATGAGCCTCGGCCAAACCATTCTCGCTTTCCCGCTGATCGTTTCGCTGTCGGTCGCGGCTTTGAACCGTACCGACGTAAGATTGCGAAAGGAGATGATTGCGCTGGGTGTTGGGCGTTGGCACATGGGCTGGATCCTGGTGAAGGAAGCGCGTTTCGGAGTGCTTGCGGCGGTGGTTGCTGCGTTCGGGCGAGTATTTACCGAGGTGGGTTCCGCGCTGATGCTTGGCGGAAATATCCGTCACGCTACCCGCACGATGACTACGACCATTGCCATGGAGACCTCCAAGGGTAATTTCGAACTGGGCTTGGGTCTCGGGTTCTTGTTACTTGGTGTTGCGCTGGCGATAAACATCGGCTTCCACCGTCTCCAAGAGGCCAAGACCTGATGGTTTACCGTGCCTCGAGAATCGTCCACTCGTTTGACGGGCGCCGGGTTTTGGATCTGCAAGACTTCCACGTGCCGCAGGGAAGCCGCTTTGCGTTGATTGGGCCCAACGGCTCGGGAAAGACCACTTTGAGTGAGATTCTAGTGGGTTTGTTGTCTCCCGAGGCCGCCGATCTGACCTTTTGCGGCCAGCCTGCGCCGGTTCCTTTTACTGCGGCGCAACGCAGCCGGTTGGCCTATGTAGCGCAGCAACCTTTTCCATTGCCGGGCCGGGTACTGGGAAACGTCGTTCTGGCGATCGGTGGCAATGATTCGCGGGGGGAAAAGGAGCGCCGCGCGCTCGATTGCTTGAATGAACTAGGTATCGGGCGGCTTGCCGGGCAGACGGAAAGGACGTTGAGCGTTGGGCAGTTGAGGTTGGTGTCTTTGTCGCGAGCTTTGGCACGGGGTGCCGATATTTGGGTATTGGATGAGCCTTTCGCTTTTGGTGATGAGAGCTTCAAGCGCTCCCTCGACGTTGCGATTGCGAAGCACAACCGTGCCGGTGGCACCATCGTAATGACGAGTTGTCGCGGCACTTCGGTGTCCAAGTGGGCCGACGAGGCTTTAGAACTGCCTCCAGGGAATCAAAGGGGCACAGTCTGATTACCGCCCAGAAGGCGCGTCTGCGATTTCAGTGTACGGTTGTGGTTGACGCGAGTGGGGGAGGGGCAGTAGATAGTGAGCGTGCTAGTTCGAGAAAAATTGCCAAGTTTACAGGAGGCGCCCATGAGATCTGTTTTGGGAACTATTGCCGCCGCGCTTTTGCTCGCCGGTGTTACGGCCACTAATGTCTTCGCTTTTGGCGCCGGATCCGGAACGACTCGAGATGTTGCCAACGAGAGTGAGATTCGAGAGGTTTATAAGCAGTTTACCGATGCGTGGAATCGCCACGATGTCGATGCCATGGCGAATGAATGGGCGATTGACGGTGACCACATCGAACCCGACGGGACGGTGGCCAAGAGCCGCGAAGAAGTAAGGGCCTTATTGCGGGCCCAGCACTCCGGTGTTTTCAAGGATACCAAGTTGGAACTTTCGGTGAGAACGGTGTGGTTCGTACGCGGGGATGTCGCACTGATAGACGGTAACTACTTGATCTCCGGAGTCCATGATCTAGAAGGGAACGAAATACCACCGCGTGGCGGGCATCTGACCAGCCTCTTGATACAGGAGAAAGGCAAGTGGTGGATAGCGGCGAGCCGCTTGATGATCCCGATGAAACTGCCCTACAAGAAGAAATAGAAATTAGAAGGTCAGAGACAATAGGCAATCAATAGGGTAGCGCCTTTGTAGTGTTCCCCTACCTTACGCGGTGTGAGACGCGGAGCGAGGCCGCGTCCTGCTAATCGATCGATCTCGGTCAATCAGCGGTCTCGCGTCTTATCAGTTCTAAGACTGCTTCGATCTCCCGGCCGCGAACAGCACCTTTCTTCAGGTATTTTACGCGGCGGTCTTTGCCTAGGACGATGAACACGCTCTGATCGTTGCAGTCTCCGAGTTCCCATTGCGAGGCGACAAGGCCATCGTCGTCGCTGAGTATGATGGTGTCGTACTTGCGCATCTTGCGGCGAATGACCATTCGCGAGACCGCGTTGGGTACCCAGGTGTCCTTGAGGTTGGCCAAACCGATTCCGCGAATCTTCTCCCCGTCGAGACCGGACGCCCGCAGTGCGTCGGCAACGGGGTCATTGAGGTCCACAGCCTGAATGTCGGCGTAGACGAAGGTAAGAAGTTTCTTGCCGAAGTCGGGGATCTCCGCAGCTTCCCCGTGCTCGTTCTTGAGTAGGAGATTCGGAAGCACGTCGCCGATTTCAGCGGCGGCGGCCGCGCTTACTGCGGCGCAATACAAAACGAGTGCGGTTACGACGGTGTTGAGTCTCAAATCCGGCCTCCGAATTCTGATCGCCGACTGCGACAGACACTGTGACAATGCTAACCAAGTTCCCGAGCAGTGCCCAGGCCCGTAGCGAACAGGCCGTAGCGAACAAGGTCGCGGTTGTCAGGGCCATGGCCGGCGCTTCGTAACCGCGCAATGTGCCGCCGGAGCATTGCGCTGCCGGTTGGCGGTATCGACTATGCGGGGCTACAAGAAGACGAAACCGGTTGCGGCGCTTCGCCGTGCCCCGCGACGGTTCGAAACAGGGCGTGTCAGAGCTGGAAATGACTGGGGAGGTGTTGTTGATGCCCGAGGGGCCGTACTTAGCGGCTCGCTGTGCCGCCGGTCATGCCGTGGAGGCCGGGGTCTTAGGCGCTATCGGCAACAAACACTGTGAGTCGAGATGAAAGTCGAATTAAGACCGCTGGACTTGATAATCGAGGTAGGCCGGGGCAGCGCGCTTCGGCCGGCTCTTGCCGCTTACGGCCTGGAGTTTCCCTGCGGCGGCCGCGGAATGTGTTCGGGTTGCCGGGTAAAGGTACTCGAGGGCGGTAGCCAAGCTCTCAGATCGGAGTACGAGATGCTGTCGGGTTCTCAAATTGCCGAGGGGTGGCGTTTAGCCTGCCGCTTGCGTGCCGACCGCGACATGGTGTTGGAGGTGGGGCAGTGGGAGACGTTGATTCTCGGCGACTTCCGCGCTTTCGACTTTGTTGCGGGCAGTGGCCACGCGATTGCCGTGGATCTCGGCACTACTACCATTGTCGCCCAGTTGCTTGATCTCGCCACCGGACGGGTACTCGGTGTTCGTAGCGGCCTCAATCCTCACACCGTTCACGGCGGTGATATCATGAGCCGTATACAGGCGGTGCTTGACGAAGGTTCGACAATGCCCATGGCCATCGAGTTGCGTGAGAGTCTCGGCCAATTGATCAAGAGGCTTCTTGCCTCGGTGCCGCCCGCTTGTCGAGACGTGGAGAAAGTGGTGATAGCAGGCAACAGCGTCATGCACCATATTTTTTGCGGCTTGGACTTACTGCCGCTTGCCCGTGCGCCCTTCGAGACCAAACACGGCGGGCCCAGAGAGTTTTCTGCTCGGGAACTCTCTTGGCCGCTTCCCGACCATGTCCGCGTGATGTTTCTTGGCTGCTTGGGGAGCTTCATAGGCAGTGACATTCTTTGCGGAATCATCGCTACCGGCATGCATGTGCGCGAAGAAGTTTCGATCTTGGTCGATCTGGGGACCAATGGGGAGATCGTGGTCGGCAACCGCGATCGTATCCTCTGTGCATCTACTGCCGCCGGGCCTGCTTTCGAAGGCGGCGGAATAAGTATGGGCATGCGTGCTACCAATGGAGCTATCGATTCGGTGGAAATCGAAGGAGGGCAGTTTCGTTGCAGTGTTATCGGAGATGCTGCCGCACGCGGAATTTGCGGCAGCGGTTTGGTGGACGCGGTAGCTGCAGCGCTGGAACAGGATTGGTTGCTGCCGGGTGGGCGTCTGGCAACCGGTGAACGGGAACTTCCTCTAAGCGGGGGTGTCAGCATCACTCAGAGTGACATCCGGGCGCTTCAATTGGCCAAGGCTGCGATCGCGGCAGGGATCAAGATCCTCAAGCGGCGTTATGGTGTAAAGCCTGGTACTGCCACTTCGTTGTACTTGGCCGGCGCTTTCGGCAACTACGTGAATACCGATTCCGCGCGGCGGATAGGGCTGGTGCCGGAGCCGGACGTTGTCGAATCCGTGGGCAACACATCTTTGCTCGGAGCTAAAATGGCGCTGTTTGCACAAGGCGGTGGGGAGCAAGAGAGTGCTGCTATCCTTGACAAGGTTGAACATGTAGCGCTGGGTGGGGACGCTGAGTTTCAGGATCTGTATGTTCGGGAGATGACGTTTCCAGAGTGACCTGCCGTATTCATGACAGCTCTGCTACGAGATCTCATGAATAATGCGGGTTAGGCGGTTTGTTTCTGAGAAAGGCTGGACCCCGGCGAAGACGGAATACCGTGAGAGTCTCGATATCGAGAGCGCGGGGTGTGTAGTTCGGGAGATGCGAGGGCTTCAGCGCGTCTAGGCTGAGAGAACGGGGTTATGAAATGGCGGCAACGAATCTGATAGAAAAACTGGCGGAAGATGTGCCGGTGCTGAGTGACGGTGCTTGGGGTACGCAACTGCAGTCGCGCGGCTTGAAAGCCGGTGAGATGGCCGACCTGTGGAATCTATCGTATCCGGATAGAGTTGAAGATGTTGCCCGCTCTTATGTTGAAGCGGGGTCGCAAGTCATATTGACGAATACTTTTCGGGCTAACCGTATCGCGATGGCGAAGCATCCTGATGTTGACAAAATCGCGGAGATCAACCGTGCCGGCGCGGCAATATCGCTTCGCGCGGCCGTCGGCCGGGCCAAAGTGTTCGCGTCGATCGGACCGAGCGGCAAGATGCTATTGACCGGGGAAGTCAGCGAAGCTGATCTACGCGCGGCCTTCGAGGAGCAAGCCGGCGCTCTGGCCGGGGCGGGAGTCGATGCCTTGATCATTGAGACGATGTCCGACATCAACGAAGCATGTATCGCGGTTGCATCGGCTGTTTCTACCGGCTTGCCGGTGGTGGCCTGTATGGTCTTCGACTCGGGGAAGAACAAAGACCGTACCATGATGGGGGTAAGTCCGGAGCAAGCCGCGAGTCAGCTATCTGCGGTGGGAGCGGCCGCGGTGGGAGCCAACTGCGGAATAGGCATCGAGCAGGCGGTCGCGGTCAGCGCGGCCTTGTCCGGGGCATCACAACTCCCGGTTTGGATAAAGCCCAATGCGGGCCTTCCGGAGATCGAGAAAGGGGAAGTCGTCTACCGCACGACTCCTCGTGAGTTTGCGGGATTTCTCCCGGCCCTGCTCGAAGCCGGGGCCTCGTTCGTGGGGGGCTGCTGTGGTAGCAGCCCTGAGTTCATCCGTGCGCTGAAAGCGCAGAAACAAGACTCGATGTGCGGCGCTGCGGAGGTGACGTGACGCTACGCATGAGCAAGAGGAGACGCAGAAGTGGCCGAGATAAAACTGATCAATCCCGAAGGTAGCGAGGCGGTTTATGAAGCTTACAAGTTTTCCCAGGCGGTAGTCGCCGGCGGCCGCATCGATGTCGCTGGACAAGTGGGGATAGGTCCCGGCATGGAGATTCCCGGTGATATCCGCGCACAGACTAGGTATGCGCTGTCCAACCTGAAAAATGTGCTCGAGGCAGCGGGGTCGTCTTTGGGGCGCATTACCCATCTTACGCAGTATTTTACCGATATCAGCGAAGTGCCGGCATCGGATGAAGTTTATGTGGAATTTTTTCCGCGAGATTATCCGGCACGAACGGTCGTACAGGTGGGGGCTTTGGTGTTGCCGCAACTCAAACTCGAAGTGCAGGCTACGGCGTTGGCCGGCGACTGAGCCGGCCGCGAGAGGAAAGCTGCCTACGGTGTATAGTCTGGTGTTTAAATTGCTGCGGTTGCGGAAATCGTTTCCTGCCGGAGAAACAAGCGGATATGGCCTGGAGTCCGGCAGCTTCTCAACCCGGGTGGATGGGGGAGGATGTCTTCCACTCGATGGGGACTCGAGGGTCCGGAGTGTAACAACAAAAGGCGCCGGTGCGGACGGTTACATTCAGGTGCTGGCCGAGTTTCTGATGATGGTTAGATATTTTGGCGATGCCGCTGTGGATTGCTCTGCTTACGTTGACTCGAGCACGCTCGCTACCTGACGGAGACTTGCGGTCGCGGCCGCCGAGTCCCAGGGCCCGGGACAGTTCTTCAGTGATCAATTCGAGTTCTTGACGCGCAAGGCGGGCGGTGCCGACATCGTTGTTTTGTTCCGCTTCGGCGAGCACGCTTCGCAAATCCTCCATACGGTGGCGGTACTCCGCTTTGGCGCGTGAATCCAGGATCGCGCCGCCGGCGGCGCCAGCGGCATCGGCGGCGATGCTCGCGTGCTCCTCGGTTGCGGCTCCCGAAACTGTCGCCACCATATCGATCACGTGCAATTCGCGTCCGGGATGGTAAAGCAGCAGTGCCAAGTATGCCATTCCTTTGGAATCTCGAACTCTGGCCGTACGCCCTGCAAATGAGATCTCCCACACCTCGCCCTCTCGGTGGAAGACCGAGAAGGTGGAGTCGATTTGCAGGCCGGGGCGGCTTGAATTGGCAGCGTCTTGGGTGGAAGCGAGAGTCGAGGCGTTGCCAGCAGCAGCGCGTTGGTGCACGACTGCGGCAACGGGGGCCTGGGCTGAGATTAGGTCCGGCTTCGATATCGACCCGGTCGCCGGTGTAGTCTGTGTTTTCAGACTTTCGACTCGAGCTTCGAAAAGCGGTGCGACTATACGGCGATATTCGGTGATTGCGGCGTCGAAATGCCGATGTGCCAGGGCATGATCACCTTGCGTGGCCGCCAGGATTCCCAAGTACTGTCCGGCGAACCCGAAGTAACCGGCTGCACTGGCGACTACGATATGCCTGTTCGAGAAAGGCCGCAGTAACTCATAAACCTGCTTCGCACGTTCGCCGTCCCCAAGAGTAAACAGCGCTTCAGCGAGCAGCGCGCAAGCCGTGAGGAAGGAGCCGTCGCGCGCCAAGCCGGCGAAGTCATCGGCCGCTACTATATCTATTTCGCGCCTGGCTTCTGATTCACGTCCAGCCGAGGCTAGAGCTGCAGCATAAGTCGCCCGCCAGGTAAGGAATCGGGGCATGCTGTTGACTACTTCTGCGAGTTGCTCGCAGAGCATTCCCAACGCGCCGTTTAGCCGCGACAAGGCAACCATGGCGATTCCGTAGAACTGATCTGCATCGGTGATTCCGGCAGATGTGCCGAGAGCCTTCGCGCGTTCAGCCTTTCCGAACGCTGCTTCCAGATCTCCGTGCATTATCGTCCGGGTGGCGTTCATCACTCCTGCGTACCAGCGATAATAGGGTAGGCCACTCTCGTCGGCGTAGCGGGAGTACTCGGCTACGTCTCGTTCAACTCTTGCAACATCTCCGAGTTCGATGGCATCGATCACACGCCAGAAGACTCCGGCCATCATCAGGTCTTTACGCCGGGCGCGCTTGGCGATCGAGATGATCTCATCACCCAGGGCCACCTGCTCGTCGCTGCGGTCGACACTCCAAATTGCAAAGCGCCGGGTCATCAACGCATACGCTACTGCGTCGTCGGACCCCGACTTGCGCGCCAGCGTGACCGCTCGACTGCTCAACTCATCTCGAAGTTCTATCTGGTCGCTCCAGTAGTAGGCAGCGGCTAAACGCCCCAGCACCGCCGACAGCAAGGACTTGTCTTTTACGTGAGCGGCAGCCTTTTCCAGGCGCGCAACGGTTGTGGATTCGAACACGCCGGATCGTCCCCACTTGTGCTCGATCGCGATGGCAGCCTTTCCCAGTAATTCCGCTGCCTCCTCGCTGCCGGCAGCAAGCAGAGCTTCCGCCAAGGCAAAAGCTTCACTGAAGGCGCGCTCAGAGCCGGGAACGTCGCCGGCTGCGTGGCGTGCGTGGGCGAGAGCGATCAAACAACGGCAGCGTTCGTGCTCACGCCCGGCAGTATCGAGCGACAGCAGCCAGGACAGACGCTCGTAGTGGCGCACGGCCTTTTCGAAGGCCAATTTGGAGAGCGAGTTGGAGGCGGCGCTTCTGGTGTACTCCAAGGCTTTGGATAGATCTCCACTAAGAGCGCTCTCCGCGGCGTGGTATGCGAGTTCATCCGTGTAAGCACCTTCGGCGCCTTTATGCAGTTCTTCGATTGCGGCTAGAGCCTTGCCGTGCAATTCGCTGCGCTGGCTTACTGCCAATGATTGGTACAATTCTTCACGGATCAGCCCGTGTTCGAACTCATAAGCGCCGATGCGTTGCTCCAGCGGACTGATCAATCGTGATTCCACGGCTTCGTCCACCAGCGTTAGTAAATCCACCGGGCGCCTGTCCAACATGTATGCGACCCGGGTGATATCGAACTCCTCTCCGAGTACTGATCCCGCTGCCAGTGCCATACGGCACTCGCGGCTTACTTTGGCGATACGCTTCTCCAGCACACCGTGTACCTGCAGGGGGATGGTGCGCAGTTTCCCGAGGCCGCTGCGTAGATCTTCGGCCGTCAAGGACGACTGCAGGTCATCTCCGAGTTGTCGCAATAGTTCGCGAATGAACAGGGGGTTGCCGTGGGTGCGGCGTGCAAGCATGCGTGTGATCTCGCTGCTGCCGCCTTGTGCGAGCAGCGACTGCACGAGCTGCGCGACTTCTTCCTCCTCGAGGCCGCTCAAGCCGAGCGCGTAGCTATTCTCGGCGCGGCGTAAATTCTCGACGATGGCGCTGAGATCGCTTTTAGGATCGAGTTCCTCGTCTCGGTAGGTGGCGACAACGCAAACAGCACAGTCATGAAGTTCTCCGGCGAGAAACTCGAGCAGGTAGCCCGAGGCCGGATCGGTCCATTGCAGGTCATCAAGGAAAATGAATTGCGCTTGTCGTTGCGCGAGTGCTGCCAGGACCTCTGCGACCGCCTCGAATACTCTCAAGCGGGCTCCGGTTGCTGCCCTGCTTGCTATCGAGGGCACTGCTTCGCCTTGGTTGAGCGACGGCTCCAGCCGGCTCAACCACATGGATGAGACACCGGCGATACGCCGCAGTTCGTCCAAGCCGAGTTGGGCACCCATGTTTCTTAGCCATTGTGCCCAAGGCCCGTAGTCGGGAGAGTCGGCACCTTCGTAGCAGCGAGCGGAAAAACACTGGAAGCCACGGTCTTCGGCCCGGGTTCGAAGCTCGATTGCCAAGCGGGTCTTGCCGATTCCTGCTTCGCCGGTGATTAGGAGCACGCGCGGGCGCCCCGAAAGCGCTGCGTCCAGTTCCGAAGTCAGGGAATCGAGTTCGTGGCGGCGGCCGATGAACTCGCAGTGATTGCTCTGAAGCCGCGCTGCCGGTCTGCGGACAGCCGGGCTGCCCGCAGCTGGGCCTCGAAGATAAGCGTCTCCGGCCGCGGCCTTCGCGCGCCCAGATCCGGCGGGCGTAGCTCCCGCGGGATCTGCGGATGAGATCCTCTCGTCGCCCGGCCGGCGGCGCAGCAAGGCACCGCAGTTGCCGCATACTTCTTCGTCGCGCTCACGAGCGATCTGACATTCGGGACAATTCATCTGCTGCGGTCTATATAACCACAGAGTGAGTCCTGGTCGAAGAGGCTTTGCCCGAGCAGGCGTTGGGGCCTAGCCCGCATTATTCATGAAACCTCTGCTACGAGCCTCAATCGCCCGCAATCTCGGCCCGTGCTCGCTTTTCGGCCCTCGACGTACTGTTAGTACGCCTGCGGGCCTCATCGCTGCGCTTGGGCCGATCTCACGGG
>JAJRWY010000271.1 GCA_024276575.1 Candidatus Binatota bacterium | reverse complement strand
TGGCCGAGCGGAGCGTTCGCCGAGCGGAGCGTACCCAACCGTACGTGAGCATCGGCGGGCGCGAGTACGGCCGCGGATGGCGTGCTCCAGCGTGAGCCAGAGGCGATTTACGCCGTGAATTATTGTCCGATCAAGGCTAGCCGCCCGTGGCGTATTGTTCGAGCACGTCGTGTCGCAGTCTTCGTGGACGCGTCCCGCCCACATGTCCATGTTCACCGGGCTTTATCCCGTTGAGCACGGGATCGTCGGAATCGGCGACCGCAAGCACCTGCCGGATTCGATACCGACCGTAGCTGAGATTTTTCGCCGGCACGGTTATCGTACGGTAGCCTTCACCGGCGGCGTGAATGTCGCCGCATTCTTCGGCTTCGACAAGGGCTTCGAGTTGTTCCGAAACAACGGGACGCATCTGCGCGATAACCTCGAAGAGCTTCGTTACTGGCTCGACGAGCACGAAGAAGAAAAGTTTTTCTTGTTCGCCCACGGCTATGAGCCGCACGGACCTTACCAATCCGATGCGATCGACCGTAGCGCGCTCGGGCAACGCGACGCTCCCTCCACTCGCAAGCTGCGCCGCTCGTGCGAGGGCCAAAGCAAACGCAGGCATATAACTCCCTTCATTCGCGCTTACGACGCGGCCATACATCGCGGGGACCGTTATGTAGGACAACTGTTGTCTCATTTAGACAAACTCGGGCTCAGGGATAAGACCGTAGTGCTGTTCCTGTCCGACCATGGCGAAGAGTTTCTGGAACACCGCGGATGCTTCCACCTGCGCACACTGTACCGAGAGGTGCTTGAAGTGCCTTTCATAATCGCCGGGCCGCGAATCTCCCGCCGGCGCGTCGATGCCCTGCTACCCGGCTCAGTCAGCGTAGGCGCAACCCTTCTCGATCTGGCCGGAATCGATGAACACGAACTGCCCGGCCCCTCGCTCGCAGGATGGATCTACGGCGATGGCCCGCGCTTCGACAAGATCGTAAGCGAAACGGCAAGACCCGCCCGCGCTCCGCAAGGAGCCGCTTCGATCCACGCGGTCTCCAGCACCACAGAGAAGCTCATCACCGAGTTGGATGATGGAAGCCGGCTCTACTTCAATCTTATCGAGGACCCCGCCAAACTCGACAGACGCCGTAGCGGCAACGCCGCGCAGGCACTGGCATCGTGGCTCGATACCTGGGCCACCCAACACCCACGCAAGCTGGACACCTCGGATTCCGCACCGCTACCCGGAGACCTCGCCGAAGAACTCAAACACCTAGGCTACTTCAACTGATAAACGCGATCTGCAACCGGCGAAGAAACGGGGCAGGTCATTTGATGGCGTAATGGGGCGTAATGGGGTCAGGTCCCGTAATGGGATGGCGTAACTGGAGAAACGGGGCAGGTCCCACTTGGCCACAACGGGGTCTGCGTGCCTGCAAAACGGGGTCAGTAACGGTGACCCCGTTGCGACCACGATTCCGACGATTCCGTACAAGGTGTTTACAGGTCGGCCCAGGATAATGCGGCTACGCCCTTTCGACGAAACGAGCGATCGCCGCCGTGGACAAGAGCGGCGGGCTGTGCAGGGTCACCGGAGAGCTTACGCCACCAGTCGAGCCCCGAGAGAAAGTCACTCGCGAAGGTACTCCCCGATTTCGCTTCTATAGGCAGCAGCGTCTTACCGCTGTCCCACAGGAAGTCGATCTCGTGTCCAGTCGAGTCTCGCCAAAAGTAAAAGTCCGCTTCGCGACCGGCGTTAAGAGCTTTCTTGTAGAGTTCCGATAAAACGAAACTTTCGAACACCGCACCTCGAGATGAATGGTTCCTGAGTTCCTCCGGGGATCGGATGCGCAGCAGATGACAGAGCAGGCCCGTGTCCAAGAAGAATATCTTGGGGCTCTTGATCAACCGCTTGCCGAAGTTGCGATGATGCGGCCGCAATCGAACGATGAGAAAGCTCGCCTCGAGCACAGATATCCAACGTCTCGCCGTCTCATGGGTTACGCCGCAATCGTTGCCCAGTGATGTCAAGTTGAGAAGTTGGGCGTTACGACCCGCGCACAGACGCAGGAAATCCCGGAACAGCGTAAGATCGCCCACGTTTAGGAGGCTTCGCACGTCACGCTCGACGTATGTGCGATCGTAGTCTGCCAACCAACGCATGGTGTCCACTCCCCGCTGATGGATGCGGGGATAGAATCCGGCATGGAGCACGTCCAGCAAAACCGCCCCTCCCGACTGCCGCCGCCGTGGGATTGTCACGCCGATCTTTTCGAGTGCAACACCTCGGCGGCCGGTCAATTCGGACCGTGAGAAAGGAAGCAGATGAAGAACCGACACGCGGCCGGCTAGAGATTGTCCGACGGATTGCATCAAGAGGAAGTTCTGCGAACCCGTCAAAATGAACCGTCCCGGTGCCGGGTCCGCATCCACCATGCCCTGAAGATAGGCAAACAACTCCGGCGCGCGCTGGACTTCGTCGATCACCGCTCCACCGCTAAACTGGCCCAAGAACTCTCTCGGATCCTCCAGGGCAAACGCACGGGTGTCCGGATCCTCGAGTGACACGTAGTCGTGGCCGCGAAACAGCGCACGGACCAGAGTAGTCTTTCCAGACTGCCGCGGGCCCGTAACCGTAACGACCGGACTCCGAAGAGCCGCCTTCTTCAATGTCGGCGCAAGGTGTCTAGGTATCCACGCAGAGGACATAATTTGCAGATTGCACTTTTAATATGCGATATGCAAGTCAAGGCGATGGAAAATGGGTAGCGGTCGCAGGACCATAGCGTCCATACTTCGCAATCGGCGGCCCCAGGCGACCTCCCTCCTACGAGCTGGTCTGGCCCGGTAGGCCACAGCCCGGTCCGCCCACTAAGAAGCTATTTTCTACCTAAAACTGAGCCTCCAAGGCCGCAAATGCGGCGTTCACGAAGCATCGGAGCCGAATATTCAGATACTTAGAGTAGATCTCCGTGGTCCGACCCCCCTGGAG
>JAJRWY010000270.1 GCA_024276575.1 Candidatus Binatota bacterium | reverse complement strand
GAAATCACCGACGATACCGTCCGAGCGGCCCCATGACAGATCCACAACGCGCGCGGCAATGCGATCACCACCGATTCGTCGCTCTCCCCTCGATTCACGCCCGCCAATCGGTTCAACCGTGGACTTCATGCATAATGCAGGTTAGAAAACGGAGGAACAAACATGCCGCGCGGAATGTCGCGAGCTACTTAGAAAGCGCGGGAACAAACATGCCGTGCGGAATGTTGGGAGCTGACTCGTGAAGGTGGTTGTGGACGAAGGGTCGCCGGTTCTGAGACGGTGGCCGCGGCAACTCGCGCCAGGGTTTCCACTACCACGGCCGATTTTATCGCGCTATACTTTGGAACATTACAGTGTGCTGCGGGGTAAGCGACTCGATAGGGTAGGACGGGTAGGCAGGCCGCACTTTTTCTTTTTGCTTACGCGGGGGTTTGCGTGTTCACAACGACATATTGTTTCAACGTTACGCGCATCAAAGCGACGATTGCGGTTTCGGTGTTGGCTTTTTCTTTCGGCTTTACGGCGCTTGTCGGCTCGTCCTTTGCGGCCGGTTCTGCCGCACGCTGTGAATCGGGAAAGCTCAAGGAAGCCTCCAGGTACGGAGCTTGCCGCCTCAAGGTGGAAGCGAAAGCGGCTGCGCGTGGCCAAAGCCCCAGCGTGGAGGCCTTCGCGTCTTGCGACAAAAGAATCGATCTCAAGTGGGGGCGCGTCGAACTACGCAACGGTGTCTTCTGCCCTACCATCGGGGATCTTACCGCTATCAAGACCCTGGTCGGATCGCAGTGCGACCAAGTCGCTTTTTCTTTATCCGGAGCCGTTACTAGTACCACGACTACGAGCACGACCTTGCCGGGTTTGAGCTGCCAGGGCGGGTCTAGCGATTGCGGTGGCTCGTGCGTGAATCTGATCAGCGACGACGCCAACTGCGGCGTCTGTGGCAACATCTGCTCCGGCGCTAAGTCGTGCGCTAGCGGAATCTGTCAATGTGGCCTGGGATGGAGCGACTGCGGTGGCGTCTGCGTAGACGTCAGCGCCGACGAAGCCAACTGCGGCGCTTGCGGCAACGCCTGCCCTTCCGGTACCCGTTGCGCTGCAGGTTTCTGCCAGGCTTCCTGTCCGGCCGGGCAGGTCGACTGTGGCGGGCTGTGTGTGAGCACCAGCAGTGACGATGCCAACTGCGGCGGTTGCGGCAATAACTGCGCCACGGGCTACGACTGCAGCGGCGGTGTTTGTTTGCCGGAATGCGGCCCCGGAACCGTGAACTGCGCTGGTGTTTGCGTGGATACCGCTACCGACGAAGCCAACTGCGGCGCTTGCGGCATAACTTGCAGCGTTGGCAAGTACTGCATAAGCGGGGTTTGTCAGTAAGCAGCATGGACAAAACCGAATGCCCCCGGCCGCCAAGTCTGCCCTGACGGGGCCGGGGGCGTTCGACAGTGCCTGGGCACTAACCCGCATTATTCATGAAACCTCTGCTACGAGCCTCAAGCGCCCGCAATCTCGACCCGTTCGCCGCTCGCCGGCTCGCGGCTCACCACTTTTCGGCCCTCGACGTAGTGTTAGTACACCTGCGGGCCTCATCGCTGCGCGTGTGCCTATCTGGCCGGTCTCACGGGCGCTTGCGACTCTCGCGACGTGGTTTCACTAATAACGCGGGTTAGAGGAGAATCTCATCCAAGCTGCGTAATCCCTGTTCAATGGGTACGATGCGAATGTTCCCTTCACGGTACTCGCGGCTGCCACCGTAGAGCACGATAGCCTCTGCAGCCGGGTAGTCGGCACGAAACTCTCGTAAGCCACGAAGGTCGGCAGGGCGAAGCGTCGCGGCTCTCTTGACCTCTATCGCAAGTAGCCCATGCTCACCATAGAGAACGAAATCGACTTCCAGACCGGAACGGGTGCGCCAATAGTGGATCGTATAGCCGAGATCCAGGTAGTCGTTGAGGGCGCGCAACTGCTGCAATACGAGTGTCTCCAGGGCAGCGCCGTCGATCTCGGCCGCTGAGTCGAGCGGGCCTGCCGGCCGTAGCGTTCGAAACACCCCAGCATCGAAAAAGTAGAACTTCGGATGCGCGGAAAGTTTTCGCTTCGCTCGCCGTTCGAACACCGGCACCCTCACGGCCAGCAAGAGATCATCCAGAATTCTGAAGTACTCCTCTACGCTCTTGCGCTCGACCGCACACTCTCGGGCCACTTGGGAGATATTGAGCGGACTTCCTTGTGAAAAAGAAGCCGCTTCTAGAAAGCGTCCGAACGCTGCCACGTTGCGTGTGAGGCCCTCTTGCTGCACCTCCTCTCTCAGGTAGGTTGCGATGTAGCTTTGAAGATAGGCTTTAGGGTCCGGGTCAACGTAGACGCTGGGTAGGCAACCGAAACTCAAAGAGTGAGACAGGGAAAAGTCAGCGCCCAACTCGGCGGCAGTGAGCGCGTGCATGAACCGCGTGCGGGCCCGTCCGGCAAGAAGGTTGACGCCTCCTCGGTGCAGTTTACGGGCACTGGAACCGGTGAGGACGAAGTGACGCTTTCGCCCCTCGATCAATCGGTGTACTTCATCGAGCAAGGCAGGCACCTTCTGGACCTCGTCGATCACGACCATGCCGGAATAATCTCTGGGGATCAGACCGTCGAGACGCTGCGGCGCAGCCAACAGTTGCGTGTAGAGACCTGAGTCTAACAAGTCTAGATAGATGGAGTCAGGGTAGGTGACCGTCACCCACGAAGACTTCCCCGTGCCGCGGGGCCCGAACAGAAAGAAGCTGAGGCCCTCACCTGCTTGCGCTAATCTGGGGTACACACCTCCATATTGCCCGCCTTTTTGGAATTATCAACTCCATACTGCATGGAATCACCGAGTTCGGCCAGACATCCTTGAGCAGGCGCAGCGCAAGGTGTCGACGCCGGTAGAAAAATGGACCACCAACCCGGCGTAGAAATGTAGCAGCCAGGGGGTGGTCTAGGTGCAGCCCGCCATCCCCTTCAAGAGTTCGACGCGAAGAATGCTCTCCCCTGTCAGCTTCGTCGTGCACGGCAAGACGAAGGTAGAGGGATGGCCGACGGAGTTCAGGAGATCGGTTTGCATCACGAGCACCGGACGGACCTTGCCGGACTCGGTCCCCGGCCTCGGATTCAAGGCTGCGGAGTAGAGGGAGCCGTAGACGATCGGAGCCTTCAATCGATCCCTTCATCGGCGAGCCTGTCGAGCATCGCCATGTCGGGCGCGTTCCTTGCGCGCACCGCGTCCGAAGCCTGCCTGTAGGCTTCCCGCAGCTCGGCTCGGTCCGTCGTCTCCTGCCAGAGGCGCAGTGCTCAGCGACCGGACCCACCATCGGAACTACGCGCTTGAATCTCACCCGAACGTAGCGCTACGGATTCATGGTTTGTACTCCCACCTGGAAATCATGGCGGGCTTCGACCCCAAGCTACCCGGCAGGCTAACGGAGCTGAACGCTGCAGTCACAGGGGTAAGCATCTTGACATCAAAATAATGAGGCATCATGATGTTGCCATGAGGACGACGCTGACACTCGACGACGATGTCGCCGCCAAGCTCAAGGATCTCGCCCGACGCGAGAACATCTCTTTCAAAGAGGCCGTAAACACCCTGCTGCGTCGAGGGTTTGGGGCGCAAGAGCGACGGCCCAAACGCCGGCCGCGTTTTCGCGTAGAGGTTTTTGACAGCCCGTTTCGCACGGGAGTCGATCCGCTGCGGCTGAATCAACTCCTCGACGACCTCCATGTCGAGGACGCCTGCGACCGGCAGGATCAATGATTCTGCCGGATGTTAACCTCCTCATCTTCGCGCACAACGTCGCCGCACCGATGCACGAGCCGGCACGCGATTGGTGGGAGGATCTCCTCTCGCGCGATCAGCCCGTCGGACTCGCGTGGGCCGTCGTATTCGGATTCATACGATTGACGACGCACCCGTCGGTTCTCATACAGCCCCTCGCGCCCACCGCCGCTCTTGATCGAGTCGATGCCTGGCTGGCGCAGCCCAGCGTGCGAATATTGGACCCTGGCCCGCGGCATCTATCGATCGCCCGATCGCTCGTCGAGGCAACCGGCGTTGCCGGCCGCCTAACGACGGACATCCATGTCGCAGCAATAGCGATGGAGCACCAGTGTGAACTTCACTCCAACGACAGGGATTTCGAACGCTTCCCGGGGCTGCGCTGGCGAGATCCGTTGAGGGGCCGTTAGCCTAGCCTAGCCATCGTCCACTTGCGGCCTCAGTAGGGCCGTCGCCCGACGTAGTTGCCCGGCGGCCCGTAATTGCACACCACGTACCACCAGTCCGGAAGACGCGCCCCGAAGGGGCTGCCCGAGCTGCAAAACGCAACACCGCAGCCGAGATCAGTCGTGTCGCGCCACACTATCTGCGTGTAGTGACCGCAAACGTCGCCGCAGGTGTTGCCGGAGTAATCGTAGTCGCTGGCCTCGGAGGCCCAAGCCGCGACCGCAGCGAGCCCTATCTTGCTGGGCTGCCGTCCGGTGGTGGCGTAAGCGTGGATGTTCTCGCCCAAGGCACCGCGTCCCGGGTTATGGCTGTAGTTGCAGCCGTCCGCCCAGACCTGCGCAGTCGCGGCAACCGTGGAGCTGTAGCGAAGCGGACGCAGCGCAGGACTGGCTGGAGGATTCACGCGGGCGCGCACCCTGTTATGGGCAGCGGTGATGCCGGCAAGCTGTGCCGGCTCGGGATCACCGCTCAAAGCGGCGCCGGGTCTCGTCAAGACCAGCACAAAGCCGAGCAACAGCAGCAGGGCAAACGAAGGGGATCGAAGGACTCGAAGCTCACAAGATCCGGCACGCACGCTATATTCTCCTTCCGCTTCACGAAGCAAACGCTTCGCGAAGTCGGCTCCTTGAACCTTGCCGCTTTCCATACCCGGCATTTCCCTTGTTTCCGACCCGGCCCGCGCGACGTCGTGAAAACCCGCCGCGCTTTGTGTGTCGGGGTGTGTCGGGCCGGATCCGAAACCAGCCTGTGTCTTATGCGAACCTAGCCCCCCAGCAATCGCGCCTGTCGCTATGTACTTGTGTACGAACCCGTAGGGGGTTGCAGTATCGCCTCTGTTAAACGACGCAGCTCGGCAGTTTCATCCAGTTCAAATGTAAGCTCTTGGACTTCGTGGACTAGGCTGTCGCCGTCGCGAGTTTCTTCAGAAAGCTCTTCGAGCTTCTCGAAAACGATCTTGAAACGATCTTCACTCATGGTGCCTCGGTTACTATCGGCCGCTTGGCCTGAGCTTCTATCTCACGCCGAGCAGCAGCCAAGTCTATATTACTACCGCATTGGGGGCATTTGAGTCTACTGTCATCCGGAAAGGGTACACACCCCTCTTTCAAAGGCTGATTCTTCCCAAGATTGGCCTGCACTTTCGTTGAATGGGCGCAATTCGCACACTTCACTTCAAAGAACGCAACATTCGCGTCGCTCCCCCGCCCCTCGGCCACAATAGGAACGGCTTGGGCCTCGAATCGTAGGATCTGAGATCGAGGCGTCTCGAAAATCTTGTAGATATTCGTGCCGAAACTCATCTGTAACAGCGTATAGTACCGCTGAACGGCGTCGTGAAGATCCGCGTCCGCCGAAAGGTCCGTAATCTGTAGGCCCATCTCTTGTAGATCAGCAATCTTGATGGAGCGCCCGTGGGTAAGCCACCTACCGTGGTCGCAGAGATCGTGCGCGATTTTTTCGGCCTGTTCGTGGCGCTCCTTATCGGTGACTGGGGCTCCTGAGGACGAGTGCGTTAGCCAATTCCCAAACTTGTATGTCGCAAGCCACGCCTTAACCCGCATTATTCATGAAACCTCTGCTACAAGCCTCAATCGCCCGCAATCTCGGCCCGTGCTCGCTTTTCGGCCCTCGACGTACTGTAAGTACGCCTGCGGGCCTCATCGCTGCGCTTGGGCCGATCTCACGGGCGCTTGCGACTCTCGCGACGAGGTTTCACGAATAATG
>JAJRWY010000269.1 GCA_024276575.1 Candidatus Binatota bacterium | reverse complement strand
TCACGCCTGCTTGCGCAGCGACTCCACGACCTTTTCCATGGCCGAGCCTCGTGAACCTTTGACCAACACGGCATCACCGTCCCGCCAGCACCCGGCAACAGCGGCAGCGGCTTCATCGTGGCTTGAGCAGACGAGTATATGGGAGTCTGAGAGTCCGCCTTCAAGCGCTCCGGCACGAAAGTCGGCGGCGTGAACACCCATAACGCAAAGCAACGCGGGCTCGAGCGCCGCGGCTGCGGCGCCGGCGCGGCAGTGCCAATCCGCGGATTCCTCACCCAACTCGAGCATATCGCCGAGTACCAGGATGCGACGGCCGCGACTCTCTCGAAGCGTGGCCAGGGCAGCATCGAGCGAAGCGGGGTTGGCATTGTAGGCGTCGTTTACCAGTTCGACGCCGTTGGCCAGCGTCTCCACCGATAACCGCATCGGCGGCGGCGTCATCGCGGACAGGCCCGAGGCTATGAGCGGCAACTCGAGGCCCAAGGCCAGGGCGCAGGCGGCTGCACCGACCGCGTTATCCACGTTGTGGCGACCGCCCATGGGTAGCTCCACCTCCACCGTTTGATCGTCGTAACACAATTCGAAGCGCGACGAGCGCAGAGTCGACAACTCGACGGAGCGTGCGTGCACCCGGCCCCTGGGCCCGTAGGTCAAGCGGCGTCCCGGCGCCAAGCGCGCCCTTTCCTTGACCCGAGGGTCACCGACATTGACGACCGCGACCGCGCTGGGGTCCAGTCCTTCGAAAAGCTCTCCCTTGGCACGCGCCACGCCCTCTATCGAGCCGAGTCCGGCTAGGTGGGCTTCGGCCACGCAAGTGACTATGGCCACGGTGGGCCGGGCGATCTCACACAAACGGGCGATCTCACCGGGGGCGTTCATCCCCATTTCCAGGATCGCCGCCCGGTGCTGCTCGCCGAGTCCCATCAGCGTAAGCGGCATGCCCACCAGGTTGTTGAAGTTACCCTGGTTGGCCAGGATCGTCCCGGCGCCCCAGGCTTGCGCCAATACCGCACGCAGCATTTCCTTGGTGGTAGTCTTGCCGTTGGAGCCGGTGATACCGACCAGTGGCACGTCGAAGCGGCGGCGGTGAAAAGCCGCGATGTCGCCGAGCGCGTGCAGGGTATCGTCGACTTCGATGAAAGATACGCCGGCGCGCTGCAGAGCGCGCGAACGCCCGCACACCACGGCGGCAACGCCGGCGGCCACCGCAGTGTCCATGAAATCATGGCCGTCGAAATTATCGCCGCACAGTGCAACGAAAAGCTGCCCCGCAGCGGCTTTGCGAGTATCCGTGGTGAGACCCGTAACCGTAACGGCATCGCTACCCGACACGCAGGCGCCGCCGGTCGCGGCCATGATCTCACTAACCTTCATCATCGCGCGATTCACTATTTCAAACCCAATAATTTCTCGACTACCAGCCGGTCATCGAAGTCGATGCGCCCCTGCGCACCTTCCTGATAAGTCTCATGCCCCTTGCCAGCCACCAGCACTACGTCGCCATCACCGGCCAAACGCAAAGCCGCCTCGATCGCGGGTTCGCGCTCTACTTCCACCACATAGCCCCTAGTCTGGGCGGACAGCGCCTCAACCCCGTCGTATTGCTCCAGCCCGAACATGCCCTGTTTGATCTCTTCGATGATCAATTCAGGATCCTCGCTGCGAGGGTTGTCCGAAGTCAACACGGCCAGATCAGCACCCGCGGCTGCCGCTTGGCCCATCAGCTTGCGTTTGCCACGGTCGCGATCACCGCCGCAGCCGAAAACTACGATCAGACGGCCGCGCACCCAAGGCCTCAACGACGATAGTGCGCGCCGCAAAGCATCGGGGGTGTGCGCATAGTCGATGAAAACCCGCGCTTCGGCATCTATCCTTTGCAAACGGCCCGGAATGGTCTTGCAAGCGCCGAGTCCACGTCCGATCAGTTCCGGCGCGACTCCCATTGCATGAGCCGCTGCCGCGCAAGCAAGCATGTTGGAAAGATTGACCTCCCCGACCAGCGCAGAACTGAACTCCACACGAGCCTCACCGAGCAGCAACTCGGCGCGAATACCGTAGAGATCCAACTGCGCGTCTTTCACGCGGGCGGCGCGGCCGCCTCGAGGACGGCTGAACGGGCCGCGCGCGGTGGAGTAAGTCCACACTTCGGCCTCACATAACTCGGCGGCCAATCCCGCCACCTGCCGGTCGTCGGCATTGAGCACCGCTACCGCGCCCGGGTAATCGAGGTAGCGGCGAAACAGCGAGGCCTTAGCCGCGAAGTAAGCGGCTTCGTCGCCATGGTAATCGAGGTGGTCACGGGTCAGGTTGGTGAAGATCCCCGCTTTGAAGCGGCATCCCGACACGCGTTGCTGGGCGAGTGCATGAGAGGAGACCTCCATGGCTACACAGTCGCATCCGGCCGCCAGCATGCGCGCGAGCAGGGCCTGGATGTCGGCGGCCGGCGGTGTCGTCATCTTCGCAGTCTCAGTGAAGGCCCGGCAACGCTGCGTAATGGTGCCGGCGATTCCAGGCTCGCGCCCGGCCGCCCGCCAAATGCTTTCGAGTATGTAGGTGCAACTGGTCTTGCCGTTGGTGCCGGTAACCCCGACCAAGTCCATGGCCGCCGAAGGCTCCCCGTAAAACAGCGCTGCGAGCACCCCCGCAGCGGCTTCCACATCCTCGACCAGCAGCACAGCGGCTTGCCCGGCGACTACCCGCGAAGAGACGCCCGGCGAGCCGGCGAGCCGTGAAACCGCAGCTCCGGCTCCGGACGAAGCCGCCGGCCTCGCGCCCGTATCGCGCAAAGTGGGCGCCTCACCTTGGCGATGAGGCAAAGCGGGCGTTTCAGCTTCGCTGTGCCGCGAAGTCGGCGGCCGCGGAGCAGCAACCGACAAGGCGGCAGATTGATACGCGCGCCGGTCGCAAAGCACCGCCACTGCGCCGCCGTGCAAGGCCGCTTCGATGTAACTCGCACCGTCGACCTGCGTACCCGGCAGCGCCAGGAAGATCTCCCCTTTGCTGATACAGCGGGAATCGTGGCCGATGCCGCAGACCCGCAGTTCGGGGTTTCCCTGCAGTTCACAGTCGATGCCGAGTTCTCGGAGACGCCGGAACAGAACGCCAAGTTCCCGCTCTATCGGCGGCAAGCCCGGCGCATTCACAGGCGTCGGCTCAGCTTGAGCGAAACCTCGGCCGAGACGTCCAGCGAAGTCCCGGCTTTCGGTTCCTGTGCGATCACATAGCCGCGGCCCTCGGTCTTTATCTCACAACCGCAGCCGTCGAGTGCCCGCAAGGCCGCGCGTAGACTCATTCCGTGGACGTCGGGAATCCGCCCCACCGAAGCATCCGCGGTCACCACCTGCTCGGGCGGCAAGGGGTTGGTAATCTTGAACAACTCCGGCGGCAGATCGTGGGGCTGCGGCAGGGCGCGGGGAATGTCGAGGTATTCGAGAGAAGCCTCGGCTACGGCCTTGAAGACCGGAGCAGCCACCACGCCCCCGTAGTGGCTACCGTGGGGCTCGTCGATTATGACTACGATGACTACACGTGGATCGTCCGCCGGCAAGAAGCCGGCAAAGGAAGCTATGTACTTGCCGGGCATGTAGCCATTGCGGCCGGCTTTCTGCGCGGTGCCGGTTTTGCCCGCTACGCGGACCCCGTCGATACGAGCTTGCGGTGCAGTTCCCTCGTCCGACACCACCGCCTCGATCATACGTGTGACGGTCTCGGCAACCTCACGGCTGAGCAGCCGCTGTTCGGCTTGCTCGGGAAAGAAACGCAGCAAGGACCCGTTCTGGTCGCTGACATGGCTGACCACCCGGGGCTTCATGCGCACGCCACCGTTGGCCAGCGTCGCGAAAGCCGAGGCGAGTTGGAGCGCGTTCACGCTGATACCCTGCCCGAAGCTGACGTTGGCCAGCCGTATGGGCCGCCACTGCGAAGCCGGCGGCACCAGACCGCGGGCCTCACCGAGTATCGGAAGGTCGTTCTTACGATCAAAGCCGAATCCCTTCAGGTAGCGATACAGTGTCGTCGCGCCGAGTTTTGCACCGATCTTCGCCGAACAAATGTTGGACGAGACCTTGAGGATCTCCCCAACGTCGAGCCATCCGTAAGGATGATGGTCGCGAATCGGCTTGCGCCAACCTTCGACCATCATACGGCCGTTCTCACAAAAGAAGCGGTCGCTGGCCGAGATCACCCCCGCGTCCATGGCGGCGGCAATGACAAAGGGCTTCATGGTCGATCCCGGCTCGAACAAATCAGTCACCGCACGGTTGCGGCGCGCAGCCCAACCGGATTTCCGAAAGTCGTTGGGATCGTAACTAGGCGAGTTGGCCATCGCCAGAACATCTCCGTTGCGCGGATCGAGCATTACCACGACGCCGCCGATGGCCTCGGTTTCCTCTACTCGTTTGGCCAGTTCGGTCTCCGCGATACTTTGCAGGGTCGCGTCGATAGACAAGTGCACGGTGGCGCCTTGGTTGACGCCGGGGATGTCGCCGCGACTCAGGAAAACGCGGCCACGCACGTCGGTACAAATGTGGACGGTAAGCGGATTGCCGGTTATCTCCTCGTCGAAGGCTTTCTCTACACCTTCGAGCCCACCGTCGGTACCGGTAAAACCGATCAAATGCGCAGCGACATTTCCCTGCGGATAGCTGCGGCGCTGGCTTCTGTGTATGCCGATACCCTCGATACCGAGGCGGCGGATAGCCCGGGCGCTGTCCACGTCCACTCCACGGCTCAGCCACACGAAGGAACTGCCGCCCTTGGCCAGAATCCGGTCGAGTTCGGCGGGTTCGCGGCCCAGCAAGGGAGCGAGCCCGCGCGCGTGAGCGGGGTCGTAGGCATAGGGACGTTCGCGCGAAACTCCCGAAGCCGGCACCGTGGTGGCCAAAGTAACGCCGTTGCGATCTACGATCGGCCCCCTATAGGCCTCGCTGCTTATGTCGGAGCACTTCTGAACGTTGCCTTTCTCGGCGTATTCCTGGCCGTTGATGATAGTAAGCTGATACATGCGGCTCACTATCAGCAACGCACCCATGACGAAGAACACGCTCAATACCCGCAAGCGGCGCCTGAATCGCGCCCTTTTCCCGTCGAGTCGCTTGCGTTTGCTCATTTCCCGTCCACACCACGCACCCGAGTGCGTTTACTCCTCAAGCTTGCGCACTTGCCCCGGACGCGGCTCACGCAGGCCCAGTTCCCGCGCTCGCGAGGCAATCACCGCAGTTCCCGATTCCCGGGTTACCGCGGCGCGCAGCTCCAAGGCCTCTTGATCGAGCTTGCGTATGAGTCCGGCTAGATCCAGGCTTTGATAACCCAAAGCCCGGATACGCAAGGTCACCGATACCTGGGTACCGACCAGCACTGCGAAGAGCGCGAACAGGAACATCAGACGGCGACTCTTGCGCCGCAATCCGGGATCGTCGACCGAGCGGCCCAGAAAGCTCTCGATCAAGCTACCGGCATCGCGGACTTCGGAGACCCGCGACGCGCGTTTGACCCCGTGCAGCCTTCTTCCGCCTTTTCGCTCAACCGTCACAAGCTCTCCCGCACGAACTTCGCCACCTTATCTCACTCAAACTCCGCGACCCTTTTCGAGCGCGCTGCACCATACTACTGCCCCGCCGCTGCCATGCTACTACCGTGGCGCTGTAAGGCGCTGCCATGCTGCTACCATGGCGCTTCCGCACTACTGCCACGCTGCTTGACATGGCGCCGCCATGTTGCCGCCATGTTACTGCGACGCTGCTGTCGTGGTGCTGCCATGCTGCTGCGACACTGCTGTCGCGCTGCTGCCACGGCCGGCGCGCATCACGCTTCCCGCTTCACAGGCCTCGCCGGCCGCCAGCATCGCCCATATCGACGGTATCGGCGGCCAAGCGCTCCACGACTCTCAGCCCCGCGCTACGGGCTCTGGGGTTTGCGGCTATTTCCTCGCTCGCCGCAGTCTTCTTACCGCTAAACAACGGCTTTACCTTCGGCGTCCAGCCGCAGTCGCAAAACGGATGCTGCGGCGGGCACAAACATTTGGCCGCCCAAGTCCTGAACGCGTTCTTGACCAGGCGGTCTTCCAACGAATGGTAGCTCAACACCGCCAACCGGGCCCCGGGCTTCAACAAGCGCCAACCGCCATCGAGCAAACCCTCGAGCTGCTCCAACTCCCTGTTGACCGCGATTCGCAGAGCTTGAAAGGTCCGCGTCGCGGGATCGTGGCCGGGGCGGGCGCGCACCCCGGCGGCGCGCACCAAAGCTCGCAATTCCGAAGTGGTCTCGATGGCCTTGTGGCGCCGGCTCTCCACTATCTTACGCGCTATGCGCCGCGACATCCGCTCCTCTCCGTAACGATAGATAAGATCCGCCAGCTCCTTCTCAGGCAACCGGTTGACCAAATCCGCCGCACTGTCATCACCGCGAAGGTCCATCCGCATATCCAAAGGCCCCTCGGCGCTGAAGCTGAAACCACGCCGGACCTCGGAGAGCTGATAAGTCGAAAGCCCCAGGTCGACGACGATCCCGTCGGCAGCAGCAGCGGGGTCGAATTCCTCCAACAGCCGCACCAACCCGGCGAAGGACTCGCGCCGCAACACCACCCGGTCGCCGAAACGTTCCAAGCGCCGCTTCGACAACTCGATGGCATCACCGTCCCAGTCGATGCCGAGCAAACGGCCGCCGGGAGCGCTGAGTTCCAAGATTTTCTCGGCGTATCCGGCTTCACCCAAAGTGGCATCTACGTAGAAGCCGCCGGGACGCAGCGCCAAAGCGGCCAGTACTTCCTCGAGCATTACCGGCCGGTGCCGTTCATGGCCGGACCCGCCGATCGCGCAAGTCCCGGAATCGCTCTCGCGACGAGCTGTCATGAGAAACGCAGGCCCGGAGTGTGCATGGCAGAAACTCCTAGCGGCTCAGCAGGCCCGCACAGTCATCGGATGCGTCGGAGGCCGCGACGTCGTCTTCCCGGGTTTGCTGCCAGCGCTCTTGCGACCACAGCAAGAACTTCTCGGAGTCGCCGGTAAACACAGCTTCTTTTGCGCCATCCGGGTCGAGTCCGATTTCCGCACGCAAGTCGGGCGGGATTACGATACGGCCTTGGCGATCGAGACGTAGCTGCTGGGCGGGATGAACGTAGAGCCGCTTGAAACGCTTTACGCGCTTGTCGAAGCCGTCAAGCGCGCGGAGCTTGCCGTCGAGATCCTTCCACGCACTGATCGGGAAAATGTCCAACCATGAGTCGGATCTATCGTAGGCGCGTGTTACTATGACCTCGATATCGGAGGTTACTGAATCGCCTTGTAACGAAGCGAGCGTGTCCCGGAACTTACGCGGAATGGCTATCCGCCCTTTTTCATCGAGATTATGAAAGAAGGTTCCGAGAAACATCGAAATAGGTTGTGGTGGGAGACAAGCCCATCACCGGTCAACCCGGCCCCCGACCGACTCGCTAACGAGAATTTGAGGGTACACCGCCACAACATCCACCACTTGTCCCCACCGGGCACCACGTGTACCCCCACAGCGCCCCGGCTGTCAAACATATTTTCAGATTTTCTCCGACCCTTGTGCGCTAAGTAATTAACTAGCTGTAATTAATGATGTTTTTGGCAGGTGGCTGGCGTGCTTCGGAGCCTGGAGGGAGGCTGTTGCGCACTGCGTTCAGAAGGGTCCGCGAACGCTCCCCACTCGCACCCACCGCAGGCAAAACCCAGAGGGCGCAGCACGAAGATGGGAGCGCAAAGAGATAGCTTCGGCCACTCGCGGAGGCCGGGCTCGAACCAGGCCAGAATGGCAGCGTATGTACGCGGGCTTGGCCGCTTGCGGATGCCGCCCCCGTAGCAGATCCGGACAGTCGAACCCGGCCGTAGCCGGCCCCCGGCGCAGCCGCCAGAGGGCCGGCCGCAGCTACGGCCGACAGTTCAGCTTGGTCGCCTTGGAGTTCAAGCTGCAACTGCGGCTGTCGGCCCAGCAATCGCTTTCAGCATGGATCATGACATCGAGATAAGAACGATCCGCCGCGCTCAAATCGACGTCGCGAGCCTTGGCCTTCCAGCGGTAGCTGCCGTCGCGCTTACGCACGAACTTGGCACTGCTCAGCCCTGAAGCAATGGTGCCGCTGCTGTCCTTGAACTTGAAGCTGCGGCCGCTACCACTTCGCGAGAATCCGTCGGCCGGCACCGTAGCTTGGTAGACGTCGCCGTCACGGTCGGCGAGCACGAAAACCACGGCTACCGCTGTAAAGTCCGGTTCAGGCACTGTGGAACCGAAGCGTCCCTTCATACGCAGGCGGTCGTCGTTGACGCCGGGCTTGAGCTTAAGCGAAGCCGACGACAACTCGGTGGCGCTGCACCCGGGCGCCATCAGGCGGATGACCTCGGTATCACCGGCTTCCAGGTAGCCGCTGACCGTCATCGTGCCGGTCGCGGGGCTGAAGCCCCGCGTGGCGTCGCTGCGCACCTCTTTCACCACTGCAGCGGGGGGGTCGGCAAGACCCAACGAAGCAGTCTCCACGGTCAAGGAGTAAGCGGCGGCCGTCGTATCGCTGTTATGAACGGTGAAGTAGATTGTGTCGCGGAGTTGGCTGAAACTGTCGCCGAAACGCTCGACCCAGGTTTTTGTGGTCCCGCTGCTGGCATAAGCCACCGGCTCCCATCCTAGATACATGAAGCGGTCCAGAGTGTCGTTGGCCGCGGCCAGGATGTCATCCACGCCCGCCTCCCAGCCGGTACCGTGCTTGGCGCGGTCGGCCTTCATGCCGTAGAAAAGTGTGATGTTAGTGTAATCTCGCGCTTGCTGCTGAGTCACTCCGCTTCTTTGCCACGGCGACCCCAACGGCTTGTGATAGGCGAGGCTACGACGGTAGTCGAGCAAGGCGGTACTCCAGTTCGGCGAGCCCTCTCCGCTTGTTTCGTTAGCCAGCGCATCGATAAAGGGGGCAAGGAAATTGAGCGTGCCGATTCCCCAAATGTTCGCTCCCAGAGCGGGCGTCAGTCCGGGCCCGGGGTAGCCCACATAGTTGGTGTCGAGATATCCGCGCAGCCAGGCGAAGTACTCGAAGGTCGAGGCCATCGAGTGAATGCCGGGACGGTAGCTGTTGGGGTCGTAACTCAAGGAATGGTCGGCCAGCGCTAGATGTGAAGGATCGAGGTCTATCGCCGACGCACTCATCAAGTTGTCGAACTGAACGGCGTCGAGAGCACCGCCTGCTGCCTGCGAAGCGGCAAAGGCCGCATCAACCCTGGCCACCCGCGCCCACTGGGCATAGCCACCGCTGATGTCCGGGTCCATATTCAACACCCAGTTGGCTTCCCAGTCGTTCGGCGCCCAGTTGGGATTGACCAGGTGCTTGAGCACGTAATCGCCGTTGCTCTCCAGGCTCATGCTGGCAGCGAGCGCCGCATATCTGTCTTGTTCGCCTGCGGGAGGATTGGCGAGTTGGGTGATGACCTCGTCGTAGGTCGGCGGCGGAAGCGGTACCGACCCTACAGTCATCGGTCCTTCGGGCGCAGTGTACTGGGCGGCCGCAATGTTCTCGCCGTCGTAGCAGACCACCAGCTCGGCACCCGAGCAGCATTCATCACAACTTCCCTGGCAACCCGGCAGGCAAGCCCCGGGATTGTAGAAACGGCCCTGGGCGTAGCTGTCGAGTTCGTAGAGAGGGCGGCTACTGTCGAACCAAGCCGGATTGAAGCTTTGTAGCTTCGCCAGCGCGGCGCGGAAGGCCCAGTCCGCACCGTATCGGTAAAGGTAAACCTTGAAAGTCGCACTCGAGCCCAAACGCGAAGCCGCTTGCGATATGCCGAGATGGAAGCGGGCTTCAAAGGTTCCGTCTCGATAGCTAAAGACCACTACTCGCGGGTCATCGAGCGGCACCGCCATAGCGATCCCTCGCGTCCCATCTTCGAGCGCGGCAAGCGGGTAGAGGGATTGCGGCAGCTTGCCGGTAGACAAGGAGCTTATCGAGTTGGAGTAGACTAAACCAGAAGCGACGTTACGCGACTCGCGGATGTCGTCCCACCAGCGAAAACCCATCAGATCGAGCGGAAAGCGCAGCACTAGTTCCAGGGCGCGATCGAAGCCGCTGCTGTCGGTCACGCTCCCGCTTATCTCGATGCGGTCGGCCAGCCCCGTATAGCTGACATCAACGCCGAGTGCGGTGCCGGCAACCGTGCCGCTGAGTTGTAGGCTGCCGCCGTTGCCTACTACCGTAGCGGTCACCGGCAGCTCGGCTTCCGGACTTTCGATCATGCTTAGGTCATCGACCCATAGGCCGTCGTCTTGTTGCTGCTCATCTTTGAGCTTGGCGACAATCAACACGCGGGCACCGGCCACTCCGGGCGGAGCCTCGACTTCCCCGGTGATACGTTTCCAGGCCCGGGCATTGCTGTGCATCACCGCGGCCAGGTCAACGTCGAGCGGATCTCCCGAGCCCTGCGAATTGCCGTACCAGGCCACATATATCCCGCTCGCGTTGATGCCGCTTTGCAGGATGTTCATGTAAGCCTTTTGCTGCCACTCCGGCGCTACGCGCTTGAGAGCAAGATAGCCGTCGCGAGCGTGGATCTGTGCCGAGAATCGATAGCGCGTGCCTGCGGCCACTGTGATCGCGGACGAGGAGTACACCGCCTCCCCGTCCGCAGTGGTCGCACTGCTGGTCTGCACGAAGAAACTTCTGAGCAAGTGCGCAGCATCGTCGGTGACAATACCCATCTCGGTTCCGTTGTTGAGATAGGGGGACCAACCATCGGCGCCGCCACTGCCGTCGTCAATTTCGAAGCTGCCGTTGTAGAGGAGATTGGGGGTAAACACCGTAGCGGCGGCGGAAAGATCACGCACCGAAACCGCCGGCGCCGACGACGCCACTAGTTCGCCGCCGTCGACCACTACGGAGTTTACGCTGGCATTGCCGCCGAGAGTCAAAGATAGTCCATCGGCCGTAGCAACGCTCTGGGCGTAAGCCGCCGTCGGCGCCACGCTCGCCAGCAACAATGCCGCTATCGCGACGCTTCGCCGGGTAGTGATACAACTCCATTTCACTAGGTTCGCCTCCTCAGCATTCGCTGCGCCTTGGCCGGGGGTCGGCATTGGCGATACCATCGTTCTCAAAGTCGAAAGCCGCGACTTGACCCTTTTCCTTTTCGTGGGGGTGTACCGGCGGTCGTGCGGCCGAGACCGCACGGCAACGAATACAACAGCGAAGGTAGCGGTGTAAACGGGTTTTCTCGGCGGCAGGCCGCCGCTGCGGCTGTCAGCCGAATTTTCGAACCCACAGCGCTCCCTGTAGTTGATCACACCGCGATAGTTGGGAGCAACGCGGGCGTCGTTATAAACAAGACCGGCACTACTCGAGGACGACTCTTTGAATACGTCATCAGTATTTCTTTGTGCCGCTGCCACACTGCTCGCGCACTTCGCAGCGGCGCGGGCCTTCGTACGCAAGGTCGAGCACCTGAAATCGAAGCTTCTCTCGATTCCCGTGCAAGCTGCTTCGCCGGCGCCGCACACCCCCCGCCTCGTTCGCGACTTCGTCGAGCGCGCGGGCCTGACTGAAGCTCCAGGCACCGCGCTGCGGCTATGCCAGCGTGCGCAGATGCGTTTCAATCCGGCGGATTCGTGGCGCCCATTGCAGGCGGAGCAGTTGATCGCCATTGGACACAGCGCCTTCGTCTGGTTTGCACGCGGCCGGATCGGTTCGCCGCTTAACACGCAGGTCGTCGATGCCTATCTCGACGGCCACGGCATCTTGGAAGCGCGACTACTCGGCTCCTTGCCTGTCGCCCGCTTCGCAGGCCCGGAAATCGCCCGGGCCGAACTCATACGCTACCTAGCGGAATTGGCCTGGGCGCCGGAAGCGATGATTTACAACCGTGGCCTTCATTGGCGCGAACTCGACGCCAGCGCCGTCGAGGTGTCGGCACAAAGCGAGGGCGGGACGGCGCGGGTGCGACTTTTTTTCGAAGACGGGGACTTGATCCGGGCCGAGGCCGCCGGCCGGCCACGAATCGAAGGCCGCAGCACCGTTTCGCGGCCCTGGATAGGCCGCTTCAGTGACTACCGCATCTTGAACGGCCGCCGAATCCCGCTGCAAGCGGAAGTCGGTTGGGTTCTCGACGACGGTTTTTTCGCGGCCTGGCGCGGAGAAGTGTCAGCCGTCGAGTCGCTGGGATGAACGGGCATTGAAAGAGTACATAGAACACAGCCTCCCTGCAGCGCGACTGCCCGGCTTCTTGCCGGGAGAAATCGGGGACGGGCACCAAATTTTCCGTAGGGGAATAGGTACCCGTCCCCGATTTCTCCTACTGTGGCCCCGTCCCCCGTCTATTTTTCAATCCGTGTCGGCCTGGGCGAAGATCGCGTCTATGTACTTGGCGTGTCCGGTGCTGGCTGCGTTACGGTAGGGAGGGCGCATCTCCGGCATCCCTATCTTCTGCCCCGCCGCTGTGGGGCCGTTCTTCAACACGATCTTGTGTACGGCCCCCGGATGGTTGAACCACAGCACGTCCTTGCCGTCGGCTCGGGAGTCGTAAAGATCCC
>JAJRWY010000023.1 GCA_024276575.1 Candidatus Binatota bacterium | reverse complement strand
TTAGGCACCCCGGCAAGGCTAATTCAAGCTGCTGCTTGGCGGGCAGATTCTCGCTTTGCAAAAACACAGGTGTGCGACGGCTCTTCAATGATGTCCATCACCATGGTCCTCGAACACCTCAGGAGCCTGAACCGAAATCACGTGCCCCGAATTTTTGACAATGAATCGGTGGACATCGGGAATTCCCCATGCCAGCAAGTCCGCCTCATCCAGATAGTGAACATCTTTTTCCCCAATTAGTATGATTGTTGGCGCGGTGACCTCGGCAACTCGTCGATCCAGTGTGTATTCCGACGAAAGTGGACGGCTGTTCCGACGAACGTGGACACCACGACGTAGCCACATGCGACCCCGTTTTCCTTCCCTCTCGTTCAGTTGGCGGAGACCTAGCGACTCTTTCCGACCCGGTCACTCCACCGGCTTCCATGCGCACTCTTCTATGGGCTCGTAACTGCATATTCCGGCCGAAAGAGCACAGCGATTTCGAACGACGGTGATTGATCCACTACGGAAAAGTGGCGTCCGACACGGCCAGATTGAATGTTAGGATATGTAACATGATTAACTATGATAGTCGTGAGTGTTGGATAAGCTTTCCCGGCGGAGGTTGCGGATAAACCAGATATGGATGGAAATGCACATGATTTCGGACGTGTTCTCCAGAAGACGCGGACGTCGCGTGGCTGGATACGGTATTGGATCGGTATTCTGACCTAGCGATCGGGTTTGCCGTGACACTCGCCGCTTCACAACTGTACGACGCGGTCTGGGTTTGGCCAACCGGCTTCGCTGCAACGACCAGTTTTCTCATGGCGAGCTACGTCACCAAGGAATCCCAGATTCGGTTTCAACGTCCGTACCCCAATAGTCTGATGAACAAGCTCAAATGTCGCGATCTTCGAATTCTTGTCGTTGCGGTCGGGGCTGTACTGGGACACCCGCTTGTGGGGCTGCTCGCCATCGGGTTATTCACCCACCTCGCCGTGTTCCAAATACTTGCGGCTGGTTGGCATACCACTCTCGAGCCCTCCGTCGCACGCGCGACTGAAACGCCATGAGAACCTACGATCAATCCGATCCCGAGCCCGGAAGCATTCGTTCCCATCCCTGGACGGTGGCCACGGCGGATTCGCACAGCCGCTATCGCGACTTCAAGGAAAGCCCCGCGCTCGTTCGAGCTTGCCTTGAGGACTTCTTGCCTTGGTCCGAGTGGCCGGCAGTCCAGCGGTTCTACGGCATCGTCGAGTGGATCAACGGTCCCGACTCGATACTCGAATCGAATGACTGCGCCTTCGACGGTCCATCGGCTAACAGCACGCCCCAGTTTGCCAAGGCGCTGGAAGCGACGGGTCGGCTCATGGTGCTCTGGCGATCGCTTCCTCTCAATCTCATCCGCGCAAATTCCGATTGGTTGAAAGGCGTCCTGCATCGACAGCTCAATGAGAGCGATAGCGAACTCGAGTATGGGGTGGTTGGCATAACCGTCTTTCCGGTTCGCTACATCACACTGCCTCCGGGCGATCAGCAGCAACTGGGCTTTCAGCTCATCCTCTCGTTCTGGGCTTGGGGCGATGACGAAGAAGACGTCATGACCAATCTGGAACGGACCGTAAGCGGTATCGGCGCCGCTCTTCATGCAGTTGCGCGCGAGGCAGCAGCCTGCGGTATGCCGCTGCCGATTTGATGCCTTTGGCATGGCCGGATGCTGCGCGCGGATTTTGTTCGATTCCTGCAGCAGTGCCTATACGATGGGTGGCACGATGATCTACCCCTACAGCAATGCCACTCAAACCCGCTGGGACCACGGTGAGTTCAAGGTTCAACTGAAGGTACCGGACAACACTCGCCCGATGGGTTTTTGCGATGGATCGGACTCAGACCTGGCCGAACTCAGCGCACTTGCCGAAACCGAAGGGGTCGACGGGATGCGCATTGAGAAGAAGATTCTCAAGACAGGTCGTGAACTCTGGACGCTCTACGGCGGAGGCTGAAGGCCCCGGGGCCGGACAAGTGCTGATTTTGCCCGTGGATCGTCAATATCCCGTCTACGTTAGACCGTATGGAGCAATGAGGCGACCGGCTCCTTTCGCATGCGGCTCTGCCCCTCGGGGCAACCCGCGGACATTCCGGCTTCACGGCCGGGGGGTTTTTGAATATCCCCAATATCTCGAAACGGAGCCGGTCGCCTCATTGCTCCATACGGGCTAGGGATTTCCACTACTTGACGCTAAGTTACCGGCATTGAGGTTAGGAGCAGTTTCGCGGGCCTCCCTGTGGCTTCAGAATCGGAAAGTCCATTCGACTTTACCGGTCATCTCGGTGGCGCGGCTGTCGAAGGATCCTTGCTCAAAATCGTAGGCGTTGTTGAGAACCAGTAGCAGCTCGTCGCCGGGCTCTACGATCCAACGCAGGCGGCTGTTCAAACCGACGTTATCAGTCAGGTTGTCGTACTGAGCGAAGTTGCGCCAGGACAGATCCGGCGTGAAGTTGATATCTACGCGCAGGCGCGAAAGGTGGGTGGTGAAATCTCCCTCGTCCAGATTGGCGGCGTTGTACTCGTATTCGAGGTCGCAAAAGAAATGAGGCGAAGGCCGTAAAGCCAGCAAGGCGCGCCCTTCGAGCAAGTTGCCTGAGTAGAAATCTCCCCAATCGACGCTCAACTCGACGCTTATCGGGCGGGCGATGGTGCTTGCGATGCTGAGGCCGTTACGATTGAAATCGTAGTCTCCCGGCTCAATGACCACCGAGGGAACGATTGCGAAAGGCTCGTAGAAACGCTCACGTTGAATCTTGTAGGACAGGCTGATTCGATCGCCCGGATTGTTCTCTAGCGTAAGCAGATTGAAGTTGATGATTTGCGATTGCAGCTTGTCGTCGCTGCCGGTGACTATTTCGGCCGCGATTCCGGCATCGGCGGTGCGAATCAGGTTCTGTGGGCGTATGCGGTAGCGCAGGTCGCCGTTGTATTGGCGAATGCCCACCCGGTTACTAAACCCGAGTGCCGGCCGGAAGTTGTCTTGAAACTCACGGAATGATGCGCCGGCCCGCCAGCGATCGTTGGGGTAGTCGATTTGCCAGCCGTAGGCGCTTTCTTTGCCGCTGACTCCACTGCTCGAACTGCGCTGCATCCAGGCATCTACGATCAGGACATCGGTGCCCGCTACTTTGCTGTCTTGATAACGGAAGTCTATTCCGGCCAGGCGGTTGTCACCGTCGCTACCGGGGTCGCCGTTGGTGAAAATGACTCCCGCGCGAGATTCTTCTCCTACGTTGGCCGAGATGCGTGCCACGCTGAGATTCTTCGCCCCAAGTGCCTGGCCGTCTCCCGTTACGGCACCGGAAGCGGTCTGCACGTCGAGTATGCCGATGTTGAAGCGCCCGGCACGTCCAGCCACCTTGACTCCGGCTTGCAGATCCACTTCATTTCCGGACGCGTCGATGCCGATACGCCGTGAAAAAAACGGTGTTCCGTTCTGTTCGAGTCCCCCGAACTCGAAAATACCTGCGTCTTTGACGAAGAAGTCGCGGGTCTCGGGAAAGAACAAAGAGAACCTCGTCAGGTTGGTCCGGCGGTCGTCGACGTCGGCTTCCGAGAAATCGGTGTTCACGGTCAGCGATGCACGCAACGATGGAAGGATATCGTAGAACAGGTCGAGACTCGGGCGCAGTAGCATATCGCTATCGCGCTCGTCGGCACTCCATTGATGGGTGGCGGACAAGGAGGTCTTTACGTCAAGTCCCAGGCCACGGTCCATGTTCTTCAAACCACTGACGGTACCGATGTCTCCGACACGTATGATGGAACGGCTTTGCGAGATGTTAGACCAGCGAATCCGCTCATTCTTACGGCGGATCATGCGCTCTATCTCGAAGCCCCAGACGCTGTCGCCGGCTTCCAAGGAAAGAGTTTGGAAAGGAATGGCGAACTCTGCGGTCCAACCCAGTTCGTCTTTGCGCGCTTTCGCATACCAGATCCCGTCCCACTCTCGACGGAACAAACTACTGTTCTCTATGCGTGCCTCGCTTCGCGTTCCTACGGAGTTTACCTGGAAGAAGAAGGCGTTACGGTGATCGTGGAAGGTGTCGAATACCAGGTTGATGCGATCGTCGGACAGCATCGGACCGTCCGCGACCATCTGTGTGGTGATGATACCGGCGGGATTGCTGTCGAAACAACGCACTCCCAGGTAAAAGAAACGTGAATTCTGGACGATCCTCACTTCGGTTTCTTCACTGGGCTTGCCGCCTTCCACCGGTTCTACCTGTATGAAACGGTCTATGATCGCTGCCTCTTGCCAGGCTTCATCATCGAGAATGCCGTCGATTTTTATTGATTTCGTGGTGAATGCGATTTCGATGTCCGGCGGCAAGGCATAAGGCAGTTCGGCCGTAGCGGCACTCTTGGCGCGGCTACCGGCTACGGCCCCGGCACTTACTGCGTTGGCACCCTCGGCCTTCGCCGTGGGCCCGATGCTGCAGGCAACGGAGGCGGCTGCGAGCGCCGCTATGAGCTTCAAGGGAAAGCGCACGGGAAGATCCGTAGGGAATGTTGGGTTATTGGCGCGGTAGTGGCAAGCCATGCTAAGGAACTGAATCATGTGCGGAGGGGTCTTGATGAAAGCAACGGTCTATTGGTTATTGTGCCTATCCTTGATGGTGGTGCCGGCCTGCCGCGGGCAGCATCGCGGCCCTGGGGAAATAAAGGGCAAGGCGGTAGCTTCCGAGGTCGTTGCCCGTCGTGGCGAGCGGCAAGCCGGCGCCGCTTTGCGTTTGTCGTCGAAGGTTCCAACGCCGGCTCTGTCGGATGGTCAGGCGCCACGCCTGCAAGTCGATTCGCAGGCGATCGCTCCGGGTAGCGGTGAAAGTACAGCGGCCAAGCAGGCCAAGCAGATACTTTTCGGTGACCTGCACGTACACACTACCTTTTCGGCTGACGCTTTCCTGATGAGTTTGCCGATATTGCAAGGCGAGGGTGCGCATCCTCCCGCTGATGCTTGCGACTTCGCCCGCTATTGTTCGGGCTTGGATTTCTGGAGCATCAACGACCATGCGGAGTCGCTTACGCCCCGGCGTTGGCGGGAAACCCAAGAGGCCGTCCGACAGTGCAATGCGCTGGCCGGCGACCCTTCCGATCCGGACCTGGTCACCTATCTGGGTTGGGAATGGACCCAAGTCGGACTTACTCCGGAGACCCACTACGGGCACAAGAACGTGATCTTCCGCGACTACTTGCCGGGCGAAGTTCCCACGCGTCCGATCGCTGCACGCGGATTTACCAGCCGTGCGATGCAGCGAAACCCCCCGTTCCGCTTGCGCTACATCATGCCTTTGCTCGACTGGCCCAACCGCAGCTATGGGCGTGATTTCATATACTTCGGTGATGAACTGCGCGGCACTCCGGTTTGTGACACCGGTGTCGATACTCGCAAGCTTCCCGCTGCTTGCCTGGAAGACGCAGCCGACCCCGCAGAGTTGTTCGCCAAACTCGACCAATGGGGCTTCGATACGCTGGTGATTCCCCATGGCACTACATGGGGAATCTACACTCCGGGTGGGGTCAGCTTCGATAAGCAACTGATTGGCGCCCAGCACGATCCCGAAAAACAGACCCTGATCGAAGTTTACTCGGGTCACGGTAACTCGGAAGAGTACCGGCCGTGGCGTGCGGTGGAGTTCGACGCTGACGGCAAGGCCCGGTGTCCGCAGCCCTCGAAGGGCTACGAGCCGTGCTGCTGGCGTGCGGGGGAGATAATCCGTGGCCGTTGCGAGGACCCGGGTTCAGTGGAGTGCGAGCGGCTCGTAGCCGGTGCTCGTAAGAACTTTCTTGATGCCGGCGTGTCGGGAACGCTCACGGTGCCCGGGAGCACCCTGGACGATTGGGGGGATTGTGGCCAATGTACGGACTGCTTCCTACCAGCCTATGATTACCGTCCCGGCGATTCGGTTCAGTATGCCATGGCGATTTCCAACTTCGACGATCCCGGCAAACCGCGGCGTTTTCGCTTCGGGTTCATCGCTTCGAGCGACAACCATAGCGCACGTCCGGGTACCGGGTACAAAGAGTACAACCGCCAGCAAATGACCGAGGCGGCGGGAGCGAAGAACGAAGCCTGGTACCATCGTATGAACAGGTCGCGTCCGCCGGGCCCGGAATCGATTCCCTTCGATCGCGATAGCGGTGAGTTCATGCCCTACCAGATCATCAATTTCGAACGGGCGGCCTCGTTCTTCAGGACCGGCGGCCTCGTCGCTGTGCATTCGCCGGGGCGCGACCGCGATTCTATCTGGGACTCCTTGAAGCGCGGCGAAGTGTACGGAACCAGTGGGGAGCGCATTTTGCTCTGGTTCGATTTGCTAAACAGTCCCGCCGGCGTGGTCCCGATGGGTTCACAAGTAACCATCGGCGGGGCGCCGCAGTTTCGAGTGCGAGCGGTGGGAAGTTTCAAACAAGAACCCGGCTGCCCGGAACATTCATTGCAGGGCTTGAGCGGCGAGCGCCTGCAGCGCCTGTGCCGCGGTGAGTGCTACAATCCCGGTGATGAACGCAAGTTGATTACGCGCATCGAGGTGGTGCGTATTCGCCCGCAGCGCTACGAAGGTGAGGACGTGGCGTCGTTGATTGAAGATCCATGGAAGGTCATGGAATGCCCGGCGGATCCCGAAGGCTGCGTGGTAAGCTTCAGCGACGACGATCCGGTGAGTGCCGAACGGGAAACCATCTACTATGTAAGAGCGATAGAGGAGCCTTCGCCGGCGGTAAACGCCGCCGGCTTTCGTTGTGATTACGATGAGCAAGGCCGCTGCCGTAATTTCAACCCCTGTTATGGTGACTACCGTACGGCTTACGAGGACGACTGCCTGAGCGAAAACGAGGAGCGTGCCTGGTCTTCACCGATATTTGTAAGCCGCGGCTGACAGTGCCGCTACTCGTAGCGTCCGTACTTGTGCGCGGCCTGTACCATCGCGATGTAATTATCAGGCTTTACTCCGGGATGTATACTGTTGGACGAGGCTAGTATGTATCCGCCTCCCGGTGCTGCAATCTTTATCGCCCTCTGTACTTCCTCTTCTACGTCCCGGGTGCTGCCGTTTACGAGGGTATCGAGACAGTCGATGTTGCCCATCAGGCAGATACGATTACCGATCTCTTCCTTGACTTTCGCGAGATCGAGGCACTGTGGCTGGATCGGATGGATACCGTCGAATCCCAAGTCGAGAAAATCCTCCATGATGCTCCAATGGTCTCCATCCGTATGCTTGAATATCTTGCGGCCGGATCGATGGACAAAGTCGATGATCTCGCGATAGTAGGGCGCGAGGTATTCGCGGAAATGCTTCGGCGACATGATCATCCCACCGCTGTAAGCAAGGTCGCCGTCCAGTGAGATGATGTCGGCTCCGATCCCGATCCCTATCTCGAGAGCTTCCAGTGTGTAATCGGTTACCATCCGGGCCAGGCTATGCACCAACGACGGATTGTCACCGTAGGCCAAGAGAAGGTGTTCCATACCGCCGACGAGATTCCAGCTTCGCCGGAACGGACACTGAACACTCAGGACCGCGGCTCTTTCCCCGTTGAATCTGCCCGCTATGTAAGCGAGGCTGGCCAGCGAGTCCTCCCGGACCTTGGGCGGTTGAAATCCCTTCAAGTCGGTCTCATCCCGGATCGGCCCGCCGACGACGAGTGCTTCGCCGGAGGGATCGAAGCGAAAGACGGTGCCCCAGTCATCCTTGAAGGTTTCAGCGTCCAGAAACTCGGCCTCGGGAAGGATTCGCAGGGTGACACCGTCGACGTCCAGCTCTTCTTGAATCAAAATCAGAGCTTCGAAGAGCTTGAGCTTGTCTTCCAGGGTCATCCTCTGCACGTAGTCGGCTTCGGGAAGGTCGTCGGTGAAGTGCCGGGCGATAGAGATGACCGACGATTCGTTGTAGGCGAGTTCCCAATGGGTAACTCGATCGGGTGTTTCCAGCGATAGGGCGCACACCATTCTTTCCTTGCCGTTCATGAAATTTCCTCCCGTAGTCCCGTTACTCTGCCCCGCCGTTCGGGCTAGAACAATGCGCCGCAGCTTAGCCGGTATATTTAAGGAAAACCCTGCCGCCTAGAGTCGCATTATTCATGAAACCTCTGCTACGAGCCTCAAGCGCCCGTGAGATCGGTGAGCTCGGCCCACGTGCAACGCTGAGGCCCGCAGGCGTACGAGCGGAGGTCGAGGCCGTGAGTCCACGAGCAGATGGCGAGGGCCGTGAGTTCACGAAGCAGCGCAGGGGGTGAACGAGCACGGGCCGGGACTGCGGGCGCCCGAGGACCGTAGCCGAGGTTTCATAAACTTCGGTATAGAGCGGTAACGGCGGCCGCAATTGAGGGGAATCAGATCGCGGGCAATACTACGGTGAAAGACACTCCACGGCCCTTGGCGGTGTTGGCTGCTTCCAGGTATCCGCCGTGTTCTTCGGCGATGCGCTCGGCTATGGCCAGCCCTAATCCGGTGCCGCCTTTCGAGCGGGTGTAAAAGGGATCGAATATCCGCTCCAAGTCGTCGACGGGTATCGCCGGCCCGTCGTTCTCCAATCGTATGGCTACTAGGCGGCGCTCTCCTTCGTTACGAACCTCGCCGCTCAGTGCAACTTGCCCTTTACCGTTCATGGCCCGCAACGCGTTACCCCCGATGTTCAGTACAACCTGTGCGATCTGATCGCGGTCGGCTTCGAGTTCCACACTGCTTTGGTCCGTACTGAGCGCTGAGATCTCGAGATGCACATCGCTTTCTCCGCGTACTTGCGCTTGCAAAAGCTCGGCACAGCGCCGGTAGATGGTCTCGAACGACACACGTGCGAGGTCGGGACGACTGGGTCTGGCGAAGGATAGGAAGCGTTCCGCTACGCCTTCGAGCCGGTCGACTTCCTGCCGTAGCAGCTTCCACATCGAAGCCTGTTCGGCGTCTTTGGGAATGATCTCATCGATTATTTCGGCACTGCCCTTTATGGTGTGCAGCGGGTTTTTGACTTCATGGGCAATGCCGGCAACGAGTTCTCCGAGGGCGGCCAGGCGCCCGGCGCGTACCAGTTGGTCGGCCATCCGCCTCTGCTCGGCGAAGGCTTGCTCGACTTGGCGGCGCCGTTCGGCCTCACGATCAGCCATTACGCCGGCCAGAATACCGATGACGTTGTAGAGAACGACCTCGAGAATCTTATTGAGGGTAGTAGCCGGATCCTGCCCGGCGGGCATTACGAAAAAAGCGTGAGGTAGGTAGGTGAGGGAAGAGAACACCGCCAGCGCAAGGCCGCCGCGCAGTCCCCGTGAGAACGCGGCGAACAAGATAGGCACGTAATACAGGCGTCGTAGTACGTCGTGTGCCCAATGATGGTTCGCCCCCGTGCTGTAATGAAAGGCACCGATAGCCAGCACCGGCAGCCAAGCCAAGCACAGCATTTCCCATGAAAAGAGACCATGGGAGCTGTCGGACTGGCCGCTATCTGGGGCGGACGATTCCATATTTCGATATACGATAGACGAGAATATGCCGGGGGATTCGCAGGTAGCGGGCCGCTTCGCTCACGTTCCCGCCTTTGATGGTGAGCACCCGCTGGATCACGCTCTTTTCGAGATCGAGCAAGGACAGGCCGTCTTCGGGTAGCTCGGGCCATGGGGAGTTCCGGCCGGCTTGCGGGAACATCACGGACGTTTCGCTTCCGGCTAGGTGCGATGCGGACGCTTCCCCCGCTTCCCGTGCCGGTAATCCCTGTGCGGTAGCGGGATTCTCCGTTTCCGTTACCGGCGATGCTTCCGCAGTTTCTGTCGCGGCCGGCTGGCCGGCCGCCGCTGGAACGCTAGCGGCCGCCGCTGCTTCAGTGCCATACTCCTGCGTAGTGGTATCGGCAGAGCCGCTTTCTTCGAAAGGCGGCAACAAGTCCGGCGTGAGCGTTTCCCCGGTGCATAAAACGACCATTCGTTCGCAGGCGTTTCTGAGTTCGCGTACGTTACCCGGCCAAGGCCGACGTTCGACTTCATGTAACAGCTCCGGCGATACTTCCAACTCCCTACCTGCGGCGAACTCGTCTATGAAGTGCTGCAACAGTACTGCTATGTCTTCACGCCTCTCGCGCAAGGGCGGCAGTGACAACTCGATGACGTTGAGCCTGAAGTAGAGGTCTTCACGGAAACGCCCGGCCTTGATCTCGTCGTGGAGATCCTTGTTGCCGGCGGCGATGACGCGCACGTCAACGCTTACCGTGGCATCGGATCCGAGCGGGTCCACGGTACCTTCCTGCAGAAAGCGCAGCAGCTTGACCTGCATGGACGGAGGCAACTCGGCGACCTCGTCGAGGAAGAGCGTGCCGCCGTCGGCTTGGCGCAGGCGTCCTTCGCGTGCGCGATCCGCTCCGGTGAAAGCGCCCTTTTCATGCCCGAACAACTCCGCTTCGATCAAGTCGGCCGGTATGGCTCCGCAGTTGACTGTGATGAAGGGCTTGTCGACACGAGGGCTACGGGAGTGAATACGCCTGGCGATGAGTTCCTTCCCGGTCCCACTTTCTCCAGCGATCAACACCGAGGCTTCGCTTGCCGCTATACGGTCGGTCATTGCGAGCAATTCTTGCATGGCCGGGGAAGCGAAAACGATGGATCGCTCGACGCCCGCCAAGCGCCGCTTCAACTCACGGTTCTCGTTCTCGAGCCGTTTGTGCTCCAGGGCTTTGTCTACGGTGATGAGTAACTGGTCGCGATTGAAAGGTTTCGGCAGGAAATCGAAAGCTCCTGCCTTCATCGCTTCGACAGCGGTTTCGATATTGCCGAAGGCGGTGATTACCAGCACCGGGACCGAAGCATCGAGTTCGTGGACTTCTCGGGTGACGTCTATTCCCGACATCTCCGGCATCCGCACGTCGGTGATGACCACATCGTGGCGTTGTGCCGCGAAACAATCGATTCCGCTGTGCCCGTCTGCGGCTTCATCAACGCGGTGCCGGGCTTTGCGCAAGTTGTAAGCGGCCATCTCGCGCCCGGCGCCGTCGTCATCGATGAGGAGTATCCGGGCCACTATCCGGACCCCGGGAATGCACTTCGCATCTGCAAAGCTTAGCGTGTTCGCACGCCGCTGTCTCGCGAACACGCATAGAAAATGCCCCGCCCTCCGGCCGAAGCGGGATGGCGGGGGCATCATGAAGTGGCCGGGGATAACCCCGGCCACAAGAGATCAGACCGTGTACTGCAGGATGAGATAGGCGAAATCTATATCGCCGCTGGCGCCTGTTTCCTGCAGGAAATCATCGGCAAAGAAGTGGCTGTAGCCGAAGATGACGTCACCGTGTACGGTCACCTTACGCTTGACGGTCAAGTCGATCTCGCCGCCCACATCGCGCGGGGTGCCGGGCGCGCCGGCTCGTAGTACGCCGCCGCCCGCATTGTACAAGGCGTCTTCCTTTTGTGCGCGCATGAAATAGTGCCAGTCGAGCTTCACCTTGGTCTTGAAGAAAGACGCAGCCGAGGTGCTTACACGCAGGTCGACGATGTTCTGCCGTCCTACCACGTCGATGTAGCCGAGGAAGGCGTGTCCCAAGGGGAACAGTTGGTTGAAGGTTTCGTTCTCGCCGTCTTCCGGGTCGTTGTCGCCGCTCGCGTAGTCCACGCCGAACTCCAGCCTGCCTTTCTCGAGCGGAATATGGAAGCCGGTTTGGACGGTTATCATGAAAGCCCGGATGTCGTCGCTGCCGTAGTCGCCGAATTGGAACGCACTCTCGAGTTCGTAGTCGCCGAGGTCGCCGCTTCCCCATACCCGCAATCCCACGGTGTGCCGGCGCTCATTCATAGCGATCGAATCACCTATACGTAGGCTTAGAGGAATCTCCCGGTCCAGCGTCAGCCAGTAGAGGTCGTATCCACCGCCGAGGAAGTCGGGAGACAGGCGGGTGGCATAGATGCCGAAGAAATCTACCTGGTCGTTGCTGGGGTTGGAGTCATACTTCTTGACCGTTACCGGGTTGGTGTAAAAACCCGTAGCCGTGAAGTTTCCCGAACGGTAGGCGGCGGTAACACCGTCGAAGGTGCGGCGAGTGTTTCCCCAGTCCAAGGGGCTGATCAGGCGTTGTACGCCGAAGAGCAGTTCCTGGCGTCCACCGCGGAAGGTGACGTTTCCGTCCCCGGCTCCGATCTTGAACTCCGCGAAACCGTTTTGCAGGGCGAGTTCGTCTACATCGCCGGTGCGCTGTCCGCCGGGCAGGTCTCTGTCGGTCATGAAGGCGCTTTTCCCTTCGACGAAGAACCGTATCGAGTCTCCCAGATGCACGTCCGCATGGTAGCGCAGGCGGGTCTGCAAGAAGATTTCGTCGGCGTTGGGCGTCGACCCGGTATTGAAACCGAAGTTTTGCCAGGACTCTACACGTTCGCGGACCTGCCCGCCCAAGCTCAAGTAGGCCCAACCATCGTCATCCAGAGCTATGTACTTGATCGGATCAAAAATGTCCCCGCCATCTCCGGCCCCGTCTTTGAGAAACGACCAATCTTCTTTCTGGCGAAGAACATTGTATCCGGGCCGGGCGTTGTCGGCGGCGATAGCGCCGTCTGGCGCGGCTGCATTGAACACCATTAGTAATGAAGTTGCGGTTAGCACTACCCCAAGCCAAGTAACCGCGGCGATGCGGGGTCGGCGAATTCCGCCGACCCCGAAAGTGAACATGTGAAAGTCTTTCATCCCTGTTTCCTCCTTTGGGACTCTCTCAATCCATGACGCGGGGATACTAAAGATAAAAGACTGCTGTGTCCATAAATGGCTGTGAGTAGTCGTCGGCATCTCCCGGGGCACATGTTCCCTCGCTAGACACTTGAATTACAAAGGCAATTCGGCCCTTTCTGCTAGGCCGGACAGATTATTGGCGCGTCTACCTTGTCGAGCGCTCGGTGCTGTTATGATGGGCGTAGTGCCCATGCCAGCGGGTGTTCACGATTGCTGAGCCACCCGTGAACTGTATTTTCGTGTATTCTCTGGAGAATCGTGCCCTTGCGGGCAATGAGGGAGGGAGGAGATATGGTGGTGTTGAAATTCGTTCTGGCTTTCTTGTTGCCGCCCGTAGCCGCCGCCATGCAGGTAGGTATAAGCACTCACTTTTGGCTGAATATAGCCTTGACCCTGCTTGGCTGGCTGCCCGGCGCGGCCCATGCTCTATGGTTGGTCATTACCAAACAACAAGCGTGATGGGGCCGGCTACGCGCGATGATACGGACCCGATGATACGGCCGCGATGATACGGACCCGATGATACGGCCGCGATGATACGGACCCGATGATACGGCCGCGATAATACGGACCCGATGAGCCGTCCTCGAGGGTAGGGACCCGAGGATTCGGCACCGAAGCGCCGCTTTTATGCGGCTGCTGTTGCCATTGCGGCCGGTCCACACCCGTTTCGACTGTGTCAGTGCCAGTTTTTCTCCGCGAAAGATCCTGCGAGTAGAGCCGGCAGCAACGTCATGGTTGCAACCGCGCTCAGCAGCATAGTGGCGGCTACGAAGGCGCCGATCACTCGCACGGGAAAGAAGGTAGAGCCGGTCAGTACCAGGAACCCGAGCCCCACCGTGACCGCGTTCAACAAGATCGCCCGTGCCGTGTGCCTGCGCGTGTCGGCCAACGCCTCACCGTGTGAAAGACCGCTCGAGCGCTGCTTGCGGTACCAGGCAAGGAAATGGATCGCGTGATCCACGCCGATGCCGAGCACGATGCTCGCTATCAGTGCGGTAATCGAATCCAAGGGTACGTCGAGCAGCCACATTCCGCCGAAAGACAACGATATAGTCACCACCATCGGCGCTACCCCGATCACTGCGAGGCGGGCGGATTTGAACAGCACTCCGAGTAGCAGTGTCACCAGAGCCAGGGCGGTTACCAGGCTCCTGACCTGGCTGGGGATGATCAAGTCGTCGACAAAGACGCAGAGGCTTGCGCAACCCGCGAAGCTTACGGGCCCAGGTGCCGGCCGGTTTTGGGCGAAAAGACGGGCGCGGTCGCGTGCGGCCCTGCTGATTACATGGTCGTCACCACGGATCTGGGCGACGATGCGCAACTCGCGATAATCGAAGTCTACGACGTCGTCGAGTTCTCCTCCGCCGGCGTTTTCGTAAAGCAACAAGTACTGGGCGATTTGATCGCGCCCGCGGACCTCGACAGTTTCCCCTCCGCTACCGTCGAGGATCTCCTTGTCATGCGGAAGCCGGTCGTAGGCCGGGTCGCCGTTGTGCATGACGAAGTTCATGCGCTCTATCAGATCCGCCAAACTAAAAGTCTTGCCCACTGCGGGTGAGGATTCGAGATCACGTTGCAACTCGCCCACCCAGGCCAGCGCCGAAGGATCTTTTGCGCCCCCGGACCGTTGCGAGTCCACCACGATGTCCAGAATCTGCGTGCCCCCGAACTTACGGTTGAGCACTTCACCGGCACGAAAGATCTCACTGTCGGGAGGAAAATTCCCCGTCATTTTGCTGCCCACCTGCAGGCGTGTTGATAGTCCCAGCGATGCGGCGACCAGCACAACCGATACCAGCAGCAGCGGCCAGCTACGCCGGCTCGAGAGATTGCTCATCGCCAATGCAACTCGTTCAGCCAGGCCCAGGTCACCTACTGTGCTGCTACGAACTTCTGCGCCGCGTCCGCTAAGACGCATGAGTGCAGGCAAGACTACCAAGGTTACAGCCAAGGCCGCCATGGTTCCGAACGCCGTGAAGATACCGAAATCACGGATACTGGGAAGAGTGGCGACGGCGAGCGAACCGAAACCCGCTGCTGTGGTGAGACTGGTCATGAAAATCGGTGCGGCCAAGTCGTTGACCGTGTCACGCAGGGCGACGGTGGCGCTGCTGCCTTCTTTCATGCGATCCGCATAGTGAGTCATCAGGTGTATGCCGTCCGCTATGCCGATCGCCAGTAGCATTATCGGGAGGCTGGTGGTGACCATGGTGATCGGACGGCCTGCCATTGCCATGACTCCCAAGGTCCATAGCAGTGAAAGCATCACCACGGCCAAGGGCATCAGCGTGGCAGTCAATCTGCGAAACGAGATATAAAGCACCGCCAGTAGGGTCAGCAGCACCAACGGAACCAGCCTGCCGAGGTCCGTGTTCATGGCTTCGGCAGTCATGCTGTTGACTACCGGTACTCCGGAAACGAAGATCTGTTCCGGGCCTTCGAATGGCCGCACCGCTTCGCGTACAGCAGTGCTGGTTTCGGCCGTCAACTCAGGCCGCTCGCTGTGGTCGAATGAAAGCGTGGCCAGGATCGCCAGCGAGCTTCCGTCTTCGGAGACGAGACGGCCGCGAAGCAGCCGGTCGGACATTACCCGCCTGCGTAATGCGGCCAGCGCGGCGGGTTCGCTTGGAACCTCATCGAAAGCGGGACCCACCAGCAGTTCATCGGATTCGGCTTCGATGGCGTCTACCGAAGAAAGGGAAATGACGTCGTCGAAAGGGAAGAGACGATATTGCATCTCTTCCAGCACTGCGTCCAAGGCCGCAGCGTTGCTGTCGCTGCGGCAGTCCGACAATGTGTCGTCGATATCCGGCCAGGATTCGCGTGCAGCGTCTGTGTTCAGCAGGCCTTGCAGCTTGTCGAGTGTGGAGGACGGTGCCTGCCGGCAAAGCGAGGCAATGGCTTCGAATTCCGGTAGCGGCAGAGTCATCTCTTCGAGCTTTGCGGTCAGCCGTTGGAGTTTGTCCAGAGTCTGCCGTGTGAAAGCGTCGCTCTTACTTACCAGGCCTACGAATACCAACGGCCGGGCATCGAACACGCTGCGAACCCGGCGGTCGCTGATCCGCACTGGAGAGTCTTCGGGCAGAGTGCTTTCGATCGCGCTGTCCAGACGCAACTCGCGGATGCCACTTGCAAACGGCACCGACAGTAGCGCGACGGCTAGGAGCGCGATGATAGGCCGGCGCACTCCGACTTCGAGCAATTGTCCGAGCCGCGTAGGCATCGTTTAGGCGAAACTTACTGGAATCAACCTGTATCGGTATCGCCGTGCGGTGGCCGTGTACGCGACAGCCCGTGCAACCCGGCGGTGATGGGGGGTGCATACGCGGCCCGGCTGGCACCGGGCCGCGTATGCGGGGTCACGAGGGGGCATCGTGACCGAAGTATTGGTAAGAATCCAAAGCCTGTCTATACCAACGGGCATGCTTAGAACCCGCGCAGTTCAATCGCTCTCGAGACCCGCGCCACCGCTATCTCGTAGGCGGCGGTGCGCATGTCTACGTTGCTGTCGCGGGCGGCATCGTTTACCTGGCGGTAGCATCGTAGCAACAGTTGTTCGAGGCGCGATAAGAAAAGGGTCTTCTCCCAAGGGAAGCGTTGAATGTTTTGGGCCCACTCAAAATAGGATCCGATGACGCCGCCCGCGTTTGCCAGAATATCCGGCACCACCACTATTCCACGGTCGCGCAGCGTATGATCGGCAGTGTGGGTGACCGGCATGTTGGCTGCCTCGACCACCAGTGCGGCTTTTATGTTGTCGGCATTGTCGCAGTTGATGGTCGCTTCCAAGGCTGCCGGCACTAGAATGTCGCAGGGCAGGGTCAGCAACTCTTCATTACTCAAAGTTTCGCAATCGGGAAAGTCTTGGAGCGAGCCGGTCTCGGCCACATGAGCCGCTGCGGCTTTGACGTCGATGCCTTTCTCGTTGAAAACGGCGCCGCCGACATCGGAGATGGCGATGATACGGACTCCGTTTTCAGCCAGCCTCAGGGCTGCGTGAGAACCCACATTACCGAAACCCTGCACCACCGCTGCGGCATTAGTGGGATTAAGCGAGATATCCGCCGCGGCTTTCAGGGTTACAGCTGCTACGCCGTAGCCGGTGGCCTCCAGGCGTCCCTCGGCTCCGCCGAGCTCGAGCGGTTTGCCGGTTACCACGGCCGGCGTATAGCCGTGGCTCTTGCTGTATTCTTCGAAGATCCAGGCCATCACTTGCGGCCCGGTGTTCATGTCGGGAGCGGGGATGTCGTGGTGCTCTCCTATCAAGGGGCTCAGTTTTTGAGTGAAACGCTTGGTCAAAGTTTCGAGTTCTTCGTTGTCGAGTGTGAAGGGGTCGACCGCGATCCCGCCTTTGGCACCTCCGAAGGGAATATCCACCAGGGCGGTTTTCCACGTCATCAACTGCGCCAAAGCCCTGATCTCACCGAGGTCGACGTTTGGATGGTAACGTAGGCCGCCTTTGAAGGGGCCACGGGCATGGTTGTGTTGAACTCTGTAGCCCGGATAGCTGCGCAGCGTGCCGTCGCGCTTACGCAGGGGGATCTGTACGGTGATTTCGCAGAAGGACTGCAGGAGCAGTTCCCGGTGCGTATCGCTAAGCTCGAGACCGCGGAAAGCACGCTCGAGGAAATGCTCCTGATTGTTATGACAGTGGCAGTCCGAAGGTAGTTCCGCGAGGGTCGCGCTCATGTGTTCCTCCACGCGGCTTTCCGGCTGCGCAAGTTGAAGGCCGTAGGATCGTCCGGCGGTGTTTTTGTGAACTGTGTGCTGAGTGGTAAGCATCGGTACTGGTCACATCCGCGTTTCCGGTTTCGCAGCCTGCGGGCACTGTGTCGGACTCCGCGTTCGTGTAAGACAGGAAAAGCAATGATCGTGCCAGCGTCCTGATGTTCAGTCCTTGATTCGGGGATTTACTTTTGAAGCGCCGCAAAAGCTCTAGAATATAGGCGTTTATGCCGTGTGTTCGGCGCGACGATGGGGCTGGGTTCTGCGAACCGAGATGGTCGTTAGCGGCGGCGGTAGCGGGCGAGTTCACAATATTCTTCGATCGCCTGCTGCCGTGCAGATTATTGTTCAAGGCTGCGAAGAATAGTCCCAGGCTGCCGCTCTCGCTATTGATACAAGCTCACGCCGAGTGATTCATTAAACGGCATTATTCTACTGAAACCTCTGCTATGAGCCTCAATCGTGCGCAATCTCGGCCCGTGCTCGCTTGACGTACCCATACTCAGGGCTGCGCCCAGGCCAATCTCACGGGCGCTTGCGGCTCTTGCGATGAGCTTTCATGAATCAGGAGGGTCAACGATTTTCGTTTGGAGATGCGGCGGGGCGTTCGGCTTCGATCGCCTTTACGATGTCGAGGTAGACGTTGGTTTCACGGCGGATACGAAAACCGGCTTTGACGACGTTGGCCACCGTAGGACGGTTCATGTCAGGTCCGAAATGCTTGGTCACCAGAGTCATCAGATCTTGCATGAGTCCCAGGGGAAACAAGCGGCTACGAACGTGTTCGAACATCAGCAGCTTACCTCCCGGCTTCAAGCAGCGGTGCAATTCTTTCAGGCCCGACACCGGGTCCGGGACCGAGCAGAAGGTGCAGGAAGTCACCACCGTATCGAATCTTTCGTCTTCGAAGCTGTCGAGATTGCGGACGTCCATGGCCTCTAGCTTTAGATCCCCACGGTACTTTGCTGCTTGAGGCTGCGCGCGCTCGAGCATCCGCGGGCTGATGTCGATGGCTGTAATCTCGAGCCCCGCGGGGAAATAACGGAAGTCGTTCCCCGTGCCCGCCGCTACCATCATGCAGCGGCCGTGCATGTTGGCGAATAGTTCATCTTTGGCAGAGGAGAAACGGTGGTCGTCACCCCAAGTGGTCCATTGGTACAGAGTACTGGCGCGGTCCCAACGATTGCGAAGTCTAGTGTCCATATAAGGTATTTCCAGGGCCTTCCGGCAGTCTCGTGCACGAGATCGCAGTAGCACCAAGCAGGGTATCCGAACTAGTCACGATGGATGGTCAATGCGGCGGGGCCACGCATGCGCGCGTCCAGCAGCCTGATCGAGGCTACCAGTGCGAGGCCGGTCACGGCGCCGGCGGTGGTCAAGGAGCCGGCAAAGTAGGCGTGCCCGCTCGCCGCTAACATTCCTATTACCATACCGCCGTACATTCCGATGAGGCTGCCCGGCGTCATGGTATGGAATACGCCCAGCAGGGGAGAGGCGGCGAACCCTATCAGTAAATGAACAGCCATCCCGGCCGCCATTCCAGCCGCCATCGCGTAAAACATGGAGTGCCCGGGATCCACCATCGATCCGATTGCTCCAGCCGCGGCGATGCCGGTCAGGGCGCCCACCGAATAATCTCCGATTGCGAAAACCCAACCCTTCATCTCAGCCTCCGGACCCACAGCCGCAACCCGACACTACAGCATGTTGTCCCCGCCCTTGCTGAATGTTTACGAGTTCGCGTGCGCGGGCGATTTCGAGTGGAGATACTTTGTTGAAACCTTCCGAGGGGAGCGAGCGGACAAAAGCTATGAGATCCCAGATTTCTTCGCTCGAGGCACTTTCGAGATAGCCGGGCATGGGCGTGCCGTCGAGTCCGGTTACGATAGTGCGATAGACGTCTTCGATGTACTCGCCACGCTTGAGTGGCTGGATCACGAAATCGCGCGGTGCCATCGGCACTCCGTAGGCGTCGACTTGCTCGTTGGCGGAAGGGCCGTCGCCGCGTCCTTCTGCACCATGGCACTTGTCGCAGCCTAGTTTCGTATAGATCTGTCTTCCTCTGGCAATACGCGCCGGTTTCGATAGATCCTTCGGCTGCGGCGGAATCTCGACCGGTCCAAGATCGAACTCTCCCGGCGCCGTTCCCGCCAGTTTAGTTACATGTGCGACCAGTGCCCAACGCTGCATTTCCGGTAAGTCCGCGAAAGGGAGCATCCCGGTTCCCCGCAAGCCACCGCTGATGGTTTGGAACAGATCTTGAGGCGTCGGTGGTTCGCCCGAGGGCGTGGATCGAAACTTGAACATACCGCTGGCCAGATCGCGGGGCCGCGGTTGCAGCCCCGCAGCACGCGGGCCATCTCCCCTACCTTCGGCGCCGTGGCAGTTCGCACAGTACATGTCGAAAAGCTGGGCTCCGAGCTTCAGCAAGAACGGATCTTCGATGTTGACCGAGACATCGGGTTTCGACGGAATCTTCTGGCCGCGTAGCCAATACTGCAACTTTATCCATCTACGTTCACGCGGAATATTGAAGGCCCGGTTGCGCTGTGGCATCGCGTGTTGAGCAGCGCCATGCTGGGCTGCGCCATGCTGGGCCGCTGCGCGTGAGGGTTGCGCCGCAGGCTGCCGGGCCGCAGCTTGCTTGGCCTGGGCGTAGCGGGTTGCAGAGGGCTGTGCGGTAGCAGGGGGCTGTGCGCTGGCAGGCCGGACCGTATTAGCCTCCAGCTTCCCGCTGCGGATGACGGACCGGGACGCAGCTTGCGGGGAAGGGGCTTGCGCTAAAGCTGCTGTTGTCAATCCCGCCCACATGGCTAGGGTCAAGGCGGTTAGTAGTCGTGCTTTCATGGTTGGGCTCCATGTTTTGGTGCTTACTTCCTAGGTGTTGGTTCGACGCTTCAGTCGTGGCCGGGCTGTGCGGACTCGATGGCACTGCGCCGGCGTATCGCTTAGGCCGTAGTGGGGTCGTCGCTGAGTAGTTCGATTTCACGGTCCGAAACGGTTCTTATTCTGATCTTGTCGAGATAGAGCGGGCAACTCCCCATCTCACCGTTCGTGAGGCCGCGCGCTTTAGCCAACGCGTGATGGCATCGCATGTGCGAGGCCACTTTGTCTACGGGCATTCCCTCGACCAGGAAGACTCGTACTCCGTTGTCGAGATTCTCCACGCGTGCAACCGCGCCGATGAACGGACACAACTTGCCGGATTCCGCCGGCAAGCCGAGACATTCGACGGCGGCCAGTGTTTCCAAGCGACGGGCCGTTTCGGCATGCTGTCGAGCATGCTCAAGGTCGGCTGGAGCAGGGCGGTCTCCCAAAAATTCGTAGAGATACGCTGGACTGTTTTGCTCGCCCTCGGAGATGCCGTCGCTTGGCCCCTTCGAGAGCGGTCCACCGGAAAGCCACGCTTCATAAGCTTGCGCTTTGTTCTCGAGACGCCGCGCTGCGGCGCCGTGTTCTTTGGCGCTCATGGTTTGCATTGCGCCCGAGTCACGATCGCTCGATCCGAACACGGCCGGCCTCATACTTTCGGCCAGACCGCACCCCGACAGCGCCGCTACTATTAGCAGTAGCGCCGTCGAGGCGATCGGGGACCTTCCTACCCCAGCAGCCTCAATGGCCGTGGGAGTGGCCGGAGTCTTTCGAGTCTTCCTGCTGTTCGCCCGCCATTGGGGCCTTATCTCCATGACCTTCATGTTTCATTCCTCCCATGGAATGTCCCGATTCGTGGCCGTGATCCATATCCATATCCATCTTCTTACCGTGTTTCATGGTGTTGCTCGATAGTACTTCGCCACACTTGCGCATGTCGGGGCCGAAATACGGATTTCTTACGTCGCCGTGTTTCTGCAGCCATCGAGCCTCCGCCATGGGGCAGTTGACGACGTTTATCCCCTTGGGGGACGCTGCCGAAGCCCAATCCGCCATCGGCTCGGACAGGGCCTTGAAAGCTGTGCGGGTTGTTTCGAGGTCGCCGGCTCGAGCGACTCCTGCGGCACCGGCGGCGATTTTTCCGATCAGTTCTTGGTGTTCGGCATCTTTAATCTTGGAGCAGTGCTCGTTGATCTCCCGCGCTGCTTTTCGCACGCCTTTAGTAGAGTCGGAGCTGAGTGCGTGTTGGATAGCTAGATAGTTGGCCAGCACCGGCTGCATCTTCATGTTGAAATGCGATTCTTGCGACGCCCCTGCCGCCACGGGGGCGAGTATGGCAAGTGC
>JAJRWY010000268.1 GCA_024276575.1 Candidatus Binatota bacterium | reverse complement strand
ATGAACTTGTCTTGGTTCAAGTTGTAGGGCTTGTAGCGCGCCATCTCCCCCCTCCTTGCAGCCTCAGCCGTCTGAACAGACATCGGATGTCGCTACATCCTTTTCACATGGGACCACGGAGTTTTTCTACAGCCTCAACGCCCGTCGTGAGCGGCCGGCTCGCGGCGCTCGCCGTCATCGCGACCGATCATGCCGCTCCGCTCCACGCCCTTGTTGGGGTAAATCCGCATGGAAGCCTATCTGCCTCGCCTTCGGCGGCGGCTTTGGAGTCATAAGCTGCTTGATCGCGTCGATAAGTACTCTGAGTTGCCCATCATGATCTCCGAGCTTTCTCTCCAACTGGGCTATCTTGCCCGCCAACTCCTTGTGGCCTGCGATCGCTTCGCGGAGTTGGACGAAGGCCCTGACCACAAATACGCTGACCTCTACTGCCCTGGGTGAGTAGAGCCGGCCGGGACGCAAGACAAGTTCTGCTCCAAGTGCGCGACGGTGCTGCAAACGTAAGGGCTGCGAGTAGATGTGCGGGGTTTGGGAAAGCGACTCCCCAGCCCCGGCTCCAGGCGTGCCCGGAGCGCACGTCGCGCTCGATGCAGGCGCACCCTGACATTGTTGGGCGTCGTCGCCTCGCGGCGGGCGACCTCCGTAATGGCCTTCCCGTCGAGATCCACGAGACGCAGCACCTCCCGGTAGGTGGGCCGCAAAGCCTTCAATCCGTCAAACACACGGGCTCCGTCCTGCGGATCCCGGGCGTCGTCAACACAGGCCTGCTCACACTCGAACAGATGCCCCCACTCGCGGCGCATTCGAAGTTCGTCTCCACGCTTACGCAGCATGTCAACGGCAAGATTGTGCGCAATACGTCTCAACCAGGGAGCCGAACGGGACGGATCGTGCAAATCCGCCCTACGCAGATAAGCTCTGAGCAGCGCATCCTGGGCAATGTCCTCGGCATCGGCGCGAGAACCGAGCCATCCAGAGAGCCACTCCACGATGCGCGGCCGTTCGGCACTAAGCGACTCCACGAAAGGATCGAGTTGCGAATCGGCGCTGTAAGATTCCGTGACTTGCGCAGCGACAGCAGTGTTCATGGAACATTCCTCCCCACGCCCCTTCTCAGTGCGACACTGTCCGGGACGATACGACGGTTAAACCCAGCGACCGCCGTGACATCAGCGATCAGCCGTAATAGAAGCCGTGAAGCCGGACGGGAAATGCCCGGCGTGATGGGGAAGGAATCAGATTCTCAGAACGTAAAGGCGGAGCCCGGGTCTACTCAAAGCCGGGCCAGGGTTCCAACGCCCGAAGCCGGAATCCGCGGCAACGGGGCCGCTCGGGGTCCCCATACTGAGGCATGCGCCCACTGCGTCGCCGCGCCTCGCCGACGAAGCCGGCAGCGTCTCTACCCACTCATCCATCGGTCCCAGACAGCAGTCGCCGGCCGCATCATCACAGCAGCCGCTAGCGGGGAAGAGCCTCGAAACATGCTCGAATTGCAGCAAGGGAACGACAGAACCGGCGTCAGCCGGCGACAGTGGTGACAGTGGTAGTGGTGACAGTGGTGACAGTGGTAACAGTGGCGACAGGACGGAACTCACGCGCACGTCAGAACTCGCCACAGAGTTGAAAGCGGACCGCGCGGTCTCTCTCCACTCAACGGTAGGCCGCGTATGGCCCAAGCTGTGGCGATAGCAATCCGCGCCGGCCCACGACTGCAGCGGAGCACAAATGCCCAGCGGAGACGTCGAGACCAAAAGCCAGACGCCGAGGCAAACTTTTGCCCAAGCATGCTTACGCCTACCCATTGGTCTGAAATTACCGCATGCCCGGTCTTGGAGCAATCCGGCCTCTGACGGCCAACCCCAGACATCCGCCTCAACAGGGTAGCGTGCGGAGGATCAAGACTCGCCGGGATCGGAAGCGGCATCGGGAGCGGCACCGGACGCGGGCTTGCCGTGCCCGGAGTGGCCATCGCGGCTAGCGCCGCCGCTATCGGACGGCGAGGAAGACTGCGATGAAGACGAAGCGGAATGATGCCCGCCTCCGTGCCCATGTTTCGCTTCGAGTTCGGCGAGGAGGGCGTCCTGCAGCTCGATATGCCGGCGGAGCAACTCGACCGAGCGTTCCGGGCTTTCAGGGTCGACTTCACTGTCTATCGCGGCGCGACTGTCCTTGAGTTTCTCCCGTAGCGCGGCAATGCGTTCAGCACGCGCACTGGCTTCGCCGGATAAGACGTCCTTGGCATGCATGAACATGCCGACATGATGATCGACTACTACCCGAGTCACGCGCCCGGCAGTCGCGCAACCGCTCAGAAGCGACAGTGCCGCAACAACGGCAAGGCCGCAGGCAGCGTGCTTACCGGCCCTGGCCAACAGCATGGAAGACCCCTTGCGGGCCTTAGAAAACAATCTTCTTCTCATCCATACCCCCGCAACCGTTGTCGCTAAAAGCCCGGCCGCAACCGCCTCGATAACATGAATCGCCACTGAATCCGTCTGGATTGATGAAAGCGATCCATTGCTTGACCGCGTTTCGCACTTCTTGCACCCCTTGGCCACGCTCTGCGATCAAGTGCTTGGACAGACCCCACCAAGTCTTGGCCATGTTACAAGGGCAACAGCAGGTGTATGCGGACCTGTTGGCACAACAAGGAGCCGGGATGACCGAAAGGGCCTCTTTTTTGATCTGCTCCTGCTGCGCCGTCAGCTTGATGGATGTGTTGTAGGCGATGAACTCTTTGCTCTGTTTCTCGACATCCGTAAACTCCATCGCCATAGCGCCGGACGCGTGAAGCGGCCCCAGTAGGATCATTGCTGCTGCCGCAACGCCGAGCATTCGTGCCGAACGTGCAGGGCTACTCAGACGCCGGATTCCATGCACAGAAATTCTCTGTATGTAGGTCGGATCGATCAAAGCATGACTCCTTTGCCGGGCCTCCCGGTCACCCGCGGGCTCGCCGGCCGGGTTCGTCCGATCCGGCCTCCCCCGACAGTCGCCGTTGGGAAGCGACTGCGGACGCTGGGGGGGGATAGCGTCCACTGCGCTGTTGCGCCTTGGGGTTGGCCGAATGGTGCCCGGAAACCGGCTGAATGGGACCTGTACTTCGATCTTTTCCCAAGCAGCCGACTCCCGGGGCTTAGCCCCAAGACGCAAAATTTCCCCGATCATTACAGTTGACTACAGTCAAAAACGATTTTTCGTGGTTAACACGCGGGACGTTAACCCAACCGCTATCTCAATCCAGCCGGCAGCGGGCCTAGGCAGCGCATCTCATTGTAAATCAACGACATAGTACGACCTGCCAAAGCTGGCACGGTCTCTGCTTTGATGGTGTAGCCAATGTTAACCCGCATTATTCATGAAACCTCTGCTACGAGCCTCAAGCGCCCGCAATCTCGGCCCGTGCTCGCTTTTCGGCCCTCGACGTACTGTAAGTACGCCTGCGGGCCTCATCGCTGCGCTTGGGCCGATCTCACGGGCGCTTGCGACTCTCGCGACGAGGTTTCACGAATAATGCGGGTTAAGCGATAGTTCAGGAATGCCCGGCTACGAGGGCTGAGGAATAAGGGCAGCAAAGTGGAATCCGCCGTCACGATTTCCCACAGCAGATTCGGGTCCAGGCATTACCGCGTGGGAGCGCGGGGCTGGAAAAGCGTAGGGGCGACTCAGGTTGCTTCTGCGCGTCCGATGCCGGGACCCGAATCTGCAGAAATCGCTAAGCCGGCCACAATGGGGGAGGACGTAGCGGGACGCCCGCATGCGGGAGGACGAGAGCCATGAATCGCAGGAATTCCTACATTTTGATCGCCGCACTGAGCAGTGTTTTCTCGTTGCTACTGACCGTTAGCGCCGTATCGCTGGCAGGTTCGCTCGGCCAGGGCATCGAAACCGCAGCGATAAACCCGGCGGCATTAGCCAGGGGCTGAACCGCCACACAGCGCCACACAGCCGGTCGCTACACTCTCGGTAACTCGCTTCGTTCGAGCAAGTACGTCAGCCAACGATTCCCGATCTTTTCGAGCAAGGAGTTCGAGCGCAGCCGTGAGTTCAAGTTGTCGAAGTCCACGGCGTCGAGCAACTGATCCTGGTTGAAGCAGGTGAAGACCGGCTTGGTCTCTTCACCGGTCTGCGGGTCCACGTGTTTTTGAAGACACTGGGCACAGATTTCCTTCATCATGCATTGCATGGTCGAATTGATCGATCCGATACCGACGATGCCTTTCTTCAAATACGGCTCGAGCTGGCCGTGGATGCCGGCTTTCACCGCCGCCATCATACGATCCGAGCCTATTGCGATGAGCCGGTCGGCTTCGCTCAACTCTATCTCTTTGCCACCTAGCTCACCGCGCGCGTAGGCTTCCATGGCCTGCAATATGTTACCCACGAAACTACGATCTTGAGGGCGCCGCGGCTTGATCGGTTCGCCTCCATCCACCGACCATATGATGATGTCGCTGGCGGCCTCGATGTCATCTACATGGTAAACGTCCTCGGGTTTCTTGTAGGCGGCAAAGTAGATCACACGGTTGCCTGCTTCGCGCATGGCCTTGCCGATCGAGAACTGCACGGCGTTGCCGAGTCCGCCGCCGAGCAACAGTACGGTTTGATTTTCGGGGATGGCGGTCGGCTCGCCGGTGGGTCCCATGGCGACAATCGGATCGCCTTTGCGCCAGGTCGCGCACAAGCGCGAGCTTCCCCCCATCTCCAATACGATGGTGGAAAGCAGGCCCTTGTCCTTGTCCACCCATGCGCCGGTAAGTGCCATGCCTTCAGCCGCCAGGACCGTACCCTCGACGCGTGGAGCAGTGCTCTCGAAGTTTTGTATGCGGTAGAACTGGCCGGGTTTGAAGCGACGCGCCGCGAAAGGCGCACGGACGAAGACTTCCACGATGGTCGGCGTCAACCTCTTGACCTCATGCACGGACGGCACCAAACCGTCGTCGAGAACTCCCGCAAGCTCTTTCCATTGCGCGTCGCGCGCATCCTGCCCCGGCTCATCCAAGGCGGCTAGGTCCTCGGAGAATAGCGCGACTATGTCCTCGTAGCCGTCGCGCGCCGAAGCCATCGCGCGTACGACGTTGCCGGCGTAAACAGGATGGTTGTCGCCGAAAAAGCTGATGTAACGGCCCTCGGATTCGTAAGAAGTGAACATCCCCGGCGCCTGCGGATTCCCACCCTTGTCGGCTTCGAGAACCCGCTTTCCTCCTTGCTCGCGCAAGTAGTAGCCGCTGTAGAATTGATCCCACTTGTCCATCGAGAAAGTGCCCGGCCGTTCACGCTCGTAAATCACGTTGGGTGCCGTCCCCGCTGCGACAAACATCGATCTAGCCGGCAAGGCCAAGGTTTCTCCGGTGCCCCGCCAGCGCCCTTGCTCTTTGACCTGCCTTTCGAAAACCACTCCGTCGAGCGCACCGTACTTATCGGTCAGAGCTTCCAAGGGGCTCAAGGTCTCGATGTAGTCGATGCCCTCTTCGAGCGCCTTGATGATCTCTTCGTGGTTGAGACGGTAAGCCGGAGAATCCCGCATGCTCTTGCGATACACCATGGTCGCGCCGCCCCATGATTTTACCAACGGCGCAAAGTCGGGATCTTCGCCCGCCGCTGCCGCCCGCTCGCGCTCCTTGCGCACCTCGCGCCCGTGGCTGAGAAACTCATCGAGAATCTCGAGATCTTCTGCGCTGCACACCGAACGCAACTCGTCTTCGGCACCGGCGGCGGCGAGCGCCTCGTAACGGTCCAGAGTCTTCTCCACCTGCAAGGGATAGTAGGCCATCAGTTCGGTGCTGGTGTCGATGGCGGTCAAACCGCCGCCGATAACGAGCGCGGGCAAACGCACCTGCAGGTTGGTCATCGAGTCTTTCTTCTGCGCACCGGTCAGTTGCAGGCCCATCAAGAAGTCCGAGGCCTTGCGAATGCCGCGGCACAGGTTGTTCTTCATGTCGAGGATGGTCGGCTTGCCGGCCCCCGTAGCGATGGCGATGTGATCGAAGCCGAGTTCCCAGGCATCGTCGATGTCGAGAGTGCCGCCGAAACGCACACCGCCGTATGCACGGAAATTATTGCGCCGTTCCAGACAAATACGCACTACCTTGAGGAAATTCTTGTCCCAACGAACGGTAATGCCGTACTCGGCCACACCGCCGAAACCCATCAGCGCTCGCTCGTCAAGCTCCTGGTAAAGGTCCGCAAAATTCTTCACCGGTACCGGAGGGGAGTCGGCATCGCCGGCCAAGCCCTCAGCCAGCGGCTCCATCTTGAGCCCGTCAATGCCGACCACACCGAAACCCTCACTCATCAGGAAATGAGCCAGCGTGTAACCGGCCGGCCCCAGCCCCACCACCAGCACATTCTTGCCGTTGTAGGGCTTCATCACCGGACGTTTGCGATTGAGCGGATTCCAGCGCGTCAGCAGGCAGTAGATCTCGAAGCCCCAGGGCAGGTCGAGAACATCGGTCAGCACCCTGGTCTCGATCTGCGGGATATTGACCGGCTCGAACTTCTGGTAGATGCAGGCCTTCATGCAGTCATTACAAATACGATGTCCGGTGCCGGGAACCATGGGGTTGTCGATCATGACAGTGGCCAGAGCCGCAAGGCTGTCGCCGCGGGCTTGAGCCATGTGGAACTCGGAGATCTTCTCATCGAGCGGGCAGCCGGTCAGTGTAATGCCGACCGGATTCTTGGCCAGCTCCCCGTCCTTGCCAAAGAAACCCTTGGCGCAGGTATCACGGTCGCGCTCGTGGCAAAGGATGCAGTAGTCGACCTCGGCCATCGTCTCTTTCTCGCTGTAGCGGCGGTCGGTAAGTTTGAAACCGTCGCGGCGGCGCCGAGTCGCGGCCGGTCCGGCCATCAATGCCGGCATCTCGGGATCGGGACGTTCGACACGGACGAGATTCTCGAAATCTATCCGCTCCGGCTGTTTGAAACCGACCCAGCCGCGAGTGATCTCGCTGGCCGAAGCGTCTGCGGAACGCAGCTTGCACCAGCGTGCGACATCGTCGAGCAAGGCTTTCACATAAGCAGGGTCCTCGGCCGGGCCGTCCCATTTTCCTGCCAGCGCCCGGCGGACCCGCGATAGAAGATCCGCATCGCAATCGTCGAGACTGGCTACGAGGTCGTTTACTACCGACGCAAAGGCTGCTTCGTGATCGGCCGGGCGCGGAGTCTCATCCCAGCAACCTTCGATGATTGCGGCTACGCACTTATCGAAGGCTGAAACGTCAAAGTCTTCCAGCTCGCCGTCTTTGACTCTCTTAACCCGCTTGCCGAGGAACTCTTTCTTAAAGGCCCAGATCGGCCCGAAGGAAAGTATACCCCGGCGATGCTCCTCGACCTCGGCTTCCACTCCGAACAGCGCCGCCACGAAGGCCGACAGATGTTCGGCGCTATCGACAATGACGGCGCTCTCCTCGACTGCGGATAACTCGGCCCCGTCGCGGTAGGCGCGAAAGCGCGCCGAAAGCTCGCCGTCGGCCTGCGCGAGGTAAGCTAAGAAGCGGGCGTCGAGTTCCTCGAGTTTGCGTTGGTCGTGTAAGTCTTTGTAGGTAAATCCGTCGATCTTGAGTTCGAGCATGTGGGCGTTTTCTCTTGTTTTTCGCGCCGCGCCGTCCGCGCCGCAGTGGGTTTCGAGGGCCGGGCCTCGAAGGCAGTCAAGTTTGCAGGCGTAGCGTTCTCCCGCGAGGATTTCAAACCGCTGCCGTAGCCGTAGCCGTAACCGTAGCCGTAGGGCTGTGAACCGTAGCCGTAACCGTAGGGCTGTGAACCGTAGCAGAGCTTTCGATAAGGACCCGCCTTGATCAAGCGATAGTTCGCGAGCGAAGATGCGCTGGAGCGAGCCGGCCAGCACCAAGCGGAGCGTACCCGAGCGTAGCTAACCCGCATTATTCATGAAACCTCTGCTACGAGCCTCAATCGCCCGCAATCTCGGCCCGTGCTCGCTTTTCGGCCCTCGACGTACTGTAAGTACGCCTGCGGGCCTCATCGCTGCGCTTGGGCCGATCTCACGGGCGCT
>JAJRWY010000267.1 GCA_024276575.1 Candidatus Binatota bacterium | reverse complement strand
TGTTTACTCTGCTGGAGATATCCGAAATAGGCGGTTTCGCAGTGCTGTTTTCGGGAATCATATGGAGAGTGGTGTCGAGCTGACGGTGCCAGGACGCCCGCGCGGAGCTTGTAGCGACTGATGGCAAGAGAACTGTAGAGCTGCTGCTTACCCTGGTCGAGAGATCGGGAATAGCCGGATTCCCAATGGCGTGTGCGGGAATCAATGTGGAGACAATACGGAGGGTAGTGCCGGGACAGCCGCGTAGCATGTGCGACGGCCGCGGATGCTGCGCTATCACGCGAACCGGCGAGCTGTTTGTCAACGCCGCGGTTTGTCGCTTGAGCCGGCGGGCTTCGGATGTGGTCGTTATTCTTGTTGAAGCTACGGCCGGATCTAGCGGATGAATTCCCTATAGTGTCGCTCGATCCGGCCACATCGCACTCTATTTCATCCGCGCATGCCGGTGGCGGCTGATGCCGGATGTAGGCTGGACTGCGCGCTCGGGCGTGCGCCGACCCTTTCGAACCATGCGAGTACTTGCTTGTGTTCGGGGTTGATGGGTTGTCCCGCTACCGCAGCGAAGTCGACAACGCAATAGAGCAGCACGTCGGCCAGAGTAAAGCGCGAACCGGCGATGAAGTCCTTGCCCTCGAGCAGGCCGTCGAGCCAAGCTAGTTTGTCTTGAGCACAAGCTTTCAAGTCCTCGGCGGCTTCGGGGAGGCAGCGCATTCGGTCTTGGAAAATCGCCAACCCTTCGGCGAAACGAAAGCCGTTGGCCATCGGTTCGGCGATTCCGAGATCGATACGCCGGGTCCACATACGGGTTTCGGCGCGTTCCTCGGGGCTACTTCCGATCAGCGCCGGTTCGGGTTGCAGTTCTTCTAGGTATTCACAGATAGCCGTGGTTTCGGCCAGCACCGTGCCGTCGTCGAGTTCCAACGCAGGGACTTGGCCGCTCGGATTCTTGTCGGTATAGGGCGGGCGGCGGTTTTCTCCGCCCATCAAGTCGATTTCTTCCGTCGCGATGTCCATGCCCTTTTCTGCCATGAACATACGAACCAGCCGTGGGTTGGGCCCTAGGGAATTGTAAAGTTTCATCGGTCTCCTCCTGTTTGTGAAAAAGCGTCCACGAGTGTTTGTTTGGTCAGCATTTGCGGCAGGATCAGCGGTGTCGATCGAGGCTTCGCGCTTCCCGCCGGGTAGAAAACATAGAGCGGTACTCCGTCGCGTCCGTAGCTTTCCAGTGCACGCGAGATGGTTTCGTCTTGATTGGTCCAGTCGGCTTTGAGCGCCGCCACGTTGTATTTTCGAAACTCTTCGCGCACGTCATCCTTGGAGAACACCAAGCGTTCGTTTACGCGGCAACTGATGCACCATGCCGCAGTAAAGTTGATAAACACCGCACGGCCTTGCTCGCGTAGTTTCGTGACTAGATCCGGTGTCCACCGTGTCCAGAAATCGTCACCGCCGGCCAGCATCTTTTCTGTGCCTGCTGAGGCCTGCGTGCCGGAAGCGGCGGGTGCAGACGTATGCGTGTGCACGCTCTCACTATCTTCGACTGTCGCATCCAAGCCCTCGCCGGTATCGCCGCTGGTCTCTGTAGCGTCCCCGCTACTCATATGTGCGCCGGCGCTAACCGCCGTGCTCGCAGTGGCCCGGCCGTTCATGCTTGCGCCGGCTTCAACGCTTGCGGCGAAAGCGGCCTCCCGGCGGTAACGCCGGGCCTGGGCATCGGCCGCCGTGCGTACGGTAAGAAACAAAGCGAGGGCCCCCACGCATAGGGCGGTCAGTGCAAGCGCGAAACGGCGGCCGGCGCTCTGGTAGCGGCCCCACATCCATGCTGCGAACGATGCCAGCAGCAAAGAGGCCATGAGTTCAAAGAGAGCATCGGCCCCGGTTTGCAGGTAGAAAACGTGTAGCAGCCACCACACCGTTGCCAGCAAAGGGAAGGCCAGCAGTTGGCGGAAAGTTTCCATCCACGCTCCTGGACGCGGTAAGCGCCGCAAGGCCGCAGGGAAGTAGCTCAAAGCCAGGTAGGGAGCCGCCATGCCGGCGCCCAGCGAGGTGAAAGTAGCCATCGAAGCCAGCGGGGCTTGGGTGAGGGCGTATCCCAGCGCAGGTCCCATGAAGGGAGCCGTGCAAGGTGTGGCGACGACTGTGGCCAAGGCGCCCGTGAAGAAAGAGCCACTGTAACCGCCTTTGCTCTGGGCCGATGCCCCGACGCTGCTCAGCGACAGTCCTATCTCGAAGACGCCGGCAAGGCTCAGTGCCAGCAACAGTATCAAGGCCGCCATCAGGGCGACGAAGACCGGCGATTGCAGTTGGAAACCCCAGCCCAGATGGCGTCCGCCGGCGCGCAGCAACAGCAGCGTTGCCGCCAGGATCCAGAACGAGACTATTACTCCGGCACTGAAAGCCCAACCGTGTGCTCTTATCCGGGCGCTGTCATCACGGGCCTGGGATACGAAGCCCAGGATCTTCAGAGAGAGCACCGGGAATACACAGGGCATCAAGTTCAAGAGAAAGCCGCCGGCGAAGGCCAGTGCGATCGCTGCAGTCGTAGATCCGCTTTCGAGCACGGACTAGAGGTTGCCACGAGGGCGGTGCCGGTTGAAACTGCGCATACCGGCCCCGCGTTCGATGTGCCTCCGTACCTCCGCGCCTCCGTGCCACCGGGCCGCTGTGCACTGTGTGGACGCTCGGGGCTAACCATCGCTGTTTGTTGCTCTGGCCCCTTGCCGCGAAGATCGGCAGTATCGGTCCGTTGTCCGGGGTACTATCGGTCCGAGCGGCGAACGGGCCGAGATTGCGGGCGATTGAGACTCGTAGCAGAGGTTTCATGAATAATGCGGGTTAGTAGCGGTAGCGGTTGTTTTCGAAGTTGCTCAGCGCCGCCGTTCAGTGATGGTCGAGGCTCACAGCCATTTCACGCTTGAGTACCTCTTGCTTGTAGCGGGTGAGCACGTCGTCGGTTCTCAACGCGCCGATCAAGACGCCGTCTTCTACCACCGGGATCTCCAGGCCGTAGTCTCCGTCTAGTTCGGCAACCACGCGGTCGAGCATTTCGTCGGCCGTCAGCGAAGGCCAGGTCGTAGACGCGACGTCGGATGCGAGGACCAAGTCGCGCAACACTTCGGCGCCGGGCAGCAGAGCCTGCACCTCCAACATGGAGATCACTCCGCGCAAGTGGCGGTCGTCGTCTACCACATAAAAGCAGCGTTCGCTGCTGTTGGATACTAGGTTCAGTAGCGCGGGCAGTGACATGTTCGGCGACACCGTTACCGGGTCCGGACGCATGACCTCGCGCACTTTGACGTTGCGCAAGACGTCGATGTTCTGCCCGGCGCGAATGTTGACGCCGCGCCTTACCAGCTTCACCGTGTAGATCGATTCGGGATGCAGGCTCGATGAGACCAGGGTCGCGATTATACACGAGGTCATCAACGGTAGGATGATCTCGTACTCGTTGGTCATTTCGAAGATGATCAGTATCGCCGTTATCGGCGCGTGAGTAGTTGCGGCTACTACCGCGCCCATGCCCACCAAAGCGTAGGCGCCGGGCGGGGCCGCTGTTTCCGGAGCCAGCACTTGGGCGAGATTGCCCACCAAAGCGCCCGCGGTTCCTCCGAGAAATAACGAGGGCGCGAAGATTCCGCCCGAACCGCCGGAACCGAGCGTGATCGAAGTGGCCAACAGTTTGGCTACCAGCAAGCCCAGCAACAACGGTACGGCCGGGGTGCCCTGCAGCGCATTGTTCACTGACTCGTGCCCGACACCGAGCACTCCGGGGAAGGCCAGGGCGATCACCCCGATGGCGGTGCCGCCGATGGCGGTCTTGATCGGTAGCGGTGCGGAGTTCTCATCGAAACGGTCTTCGGCGAAACAAAGCACTCGTATGAATGCTACTCCTACCAGTGCTGCGACCGCGCCGAGGACGGCGTAGAAAATCAGCTCGCCGGGATGCGACAGCGTGTAAGGCGGAGTATCGAAAGTTGGGAAGTTCCCGAGATAAGAGCGTGAGACTACGGTCGCGGCCACCGACGCCAGCACGATCATCGAGAACTTGGGGACGCCGAAGTCGCCGAGTACGACCTCGACTGCGAACAGGGCTCCGGCCACCGGGGCGTTGAAAGTCGCGGCGATGCCGGCGGCTGCGCCACAGCCGGTCAAGGTACGCAGGCGTCCGGGGCCGACTTTCAGCCACTGTCCGATGGTCGAACCCAGGGCCGCACCGATCTGCACGATAGGCCCCTCGCGACCGACCGAGCCGCCGGTGGCGATACACAGGCTCGATGCCACCGCCTTGCCGATCACCACTCGCGGGCGGATACGCCCCTCGCGCAGCGCTATCGCTTCCATGACTTCGGGTACGCCGTGCCCTTTCGCTTCCGCGGCGAAGTAATGGACTATGGCACCGACGAAGACGCCGCCGACTGTGGGAATGATGAGGATCCAGTACCATTCCAACGCCCGTATATCGGCGAGCAGCAGGTGGTTGGAATCCCACACCAGGCGCTGGAACTCGCTTATCAGAACACGAAAAACGATAGCGCCGTAGCCACCGAGCACTCCGATGAGCAGAGCGATCAGCACCATGTAGACATGGGTGGAGCGTCTGAGCCTGTCGTTAAGACGTTGGAATAGTGAGATTAGCGCTTTGATAATGACAAATTAGCTGCTGGGCCTGGTGTATGCGAGCCTATACGAGCCTCGAGACCCGGCTTTCAAGGCTGCCGGGTCAGCCTGCCGGGCCCGAATCTCGTCGGAGTCGCGCCCGCCATCCGACCGCGGCGGATGCCGGTATTGAACCCGTGCAAGCACCGGTCCTGCAGGTCGCCGGAGTCGCGCCCGCCATCCGGCCGCAGCGGATGCCGGTATTGAACCCGTGCAAGCACGGGTCCTGCAGGTCGTCGGAGTCGTGCCCGTCATCCGGCCGTAGCGGGTACCGGTATGGAACCCGTGCAAGCGCAGGCCCTGCAGGTCATCCCAGTCGTGCGCGCCATTCGGCTACGGCAGTGCCGATCTCATCGGGTGAGTCTTCTTGGACGAAGTGTACTCCGGATACCGTGACTTCCTCTTGGTTGGGCCAGCTACGGCAGAATTCGCGCGGGGCGCCGGTCAGGATGGCTCCGGGCTCCGCGTTGATGAACAGTTTGGGTAGCTTGCTTTGCGAGAGCCACTTACCATAGCTCTCGACGATGGCACAGACCTCGGCGGGCTCTCCGGCCAGGGGGATCTGCCGGGGCCAGGTCAGAGTAGGGCGGCGTCCCTCGCCGGGTTCTTCGAACGGGGCGCGGTAGACCGCCATCTCTTCGTCGCTCAGTTTGCGTAGAATCGATCCCGGCAACACGTTTTCGATGAAGACGTTGTTGTCAAGAACCATGTCCTCACCGGCATCGGAGCGAAAGCCTCTGAATACGGCTGCCGCCGCCTCCGGCCATTCTTCCCAGCTAACGGGTCTGACGATGGCCTCCATGTAGGCGATTCCCTTGACCGCGTCGCGGTGGCGGTTGGCCCAGTCGAAACCCAGGGCCGAACCCCAGTCGTGGATTACGAAAGTGACACGATCATTGACGCCGAGTTCTTCGAGCAAGGCGTCAAGGTAGCGGCGGTGCTCGACGAAACGGTAACTGTCGGGGCCGCTATCGGCTAGCTTGTCCGAGTCGCCCATGCCGATCAGGTCCGGAGCGATGCAGCGGCCTTGGCCTTCGAGATGGGGCATGACGTTGCGCCACAGGTAAGACGAAGTCGGATTGCCGTGTAGGAATACGATCGGATCACCTTCACCCTCATCGACGTAAGCCATCGAGAGGCCGTGTATCTGCTTTGTTTTCTTCGTGTATCGTGGGTCTGCGGATATCATGGTTTCCTCGTCTTCGGCCGGCGCTTCACTGCCGGCGGCTTGCTCGGCGGGCTAACGCCCTTTGAACTCGGGTTTGCGTTTTTCCAGGAAGGCGGCGACGCCTTCGCGCCCGTCGGCGCTTGCCGCTGCCGAGGCGATTCCGCGCGATTCACTTTCCATCTGTGTTTCGAGGCTTTCGCCCAAGCTGGCCAGCAGCAGTCTCTTTACCGTGCCGAAGGAGCGCGTGGGCCCCTGAGCCAGTTGCAGAGCGAGTTCACGGGCTTCTCCGAGTACCTGTTCGTCGGGGGTGGTCTTGTTTATGAGCCCCCATTCGACTGCTTCTTCGGCGCTGAGCGCACGGTTGGTGAGCATCAAGTCCAACGCGCGCCGCGTTCCAACTAGGCGCGGCAGGAAGTAGGTGGAGCTTCCGTCGGGAACGAAGCCGATGCCGGTGTAGGCCATGGTGAACTTGGCACTCTCGGCTGCAATCGCGAAATCGCAGGCACATACTAGGCTCATACCCGCACCCGCGGCAGTGCCGTTAACGGCCGCGACCACCGGTGCGTCCATGCGGGCGAATCGCGACACCGCGCTGTGCAAGTATGAGGTCAGCTCCTTGAGAAGCGCGGGGACCCGCTCCCCTACCGACGAGAATGCCTTGACGTCACCGCCGGCACAAAACATCGAACCGGCTCCGGTGATCAAGACTGCACGCACGGCAGGGTCTTCGTCGCAGACGATGGCGACGTCCATCAGCTCACGCCCGGTGAGTAGGTCGATGGAGTTGGCCATGGCCGGACGGTTGAGCGTTACCGTGGCGACGTTATCCGATACTTCAAGGGTGAGATTCTTGTGCATCATAGTAGAGATTCAATAGATCAGCGTGGACGCCGCTGCAATGAACCCGGCGGCCGCTTCGTTCCCTACCATGTTCAGCCGTGAATAATGCCGGCTAGTGATTGTAACGGCCGTAGGTAAACCAGAAAATCCAGGCAGCTACATGCACTGACACGATGGTCCATAAAAAGACCTGGAATCCGCGCTTCCTGGTCTTGTGGCCGAGCGCGCGCTGGGCGAGTAAGGCGCCGGGCCAGCCGCCGAGAATCGCCATGACGTGCAGCGAGGTCTCCGCGATCCTCCACATGTCTTCTTCCGCCCTTTTCTTGTCGGCCCAATATGCTGCAAAAGTGATCAGGCTCACTATCAGGTACGCGTTGGTTACGAATCCCAGTCTTATCAGGCCGGCCGCTTGCGAGATCACCAAGCCGCTGCCGATGCCGGCCAAGATAAACCCTAGATATCTGAGCTGGCGGGCGGAGAGTCCGGGATAGCGGCTGGTCTTGGCACGGCGGCGCTCGCTGTTTTCGTCGAGCGTGTAGATGATGCGGTCGCCTTGGCGCGGGCGCCGCTCTCCGCTGGCAAAGGAGCTGGCGTGGATGAAGATGTCGTCGCCGCCTTCATCAGGCGTGAGGAACCCGAAACCCCTGGCATCGTTCCATTTGACGAGTATGCCCTGTCCCTGTTTAGACATCTGTCTGTTTCGCTGGCGGCAAGATCTTGGCTGCCGCGTGTGTATCGCTCCCCCGCGAGGTTGGGCCGGAGTTTCCGATCGAAGCCTCGAACTGAAAGTTTGCGGATGCCTGTGCATCCGAGTCCGCCCATCTATACCTGCTTATATGCGCAAAGGTCCGTGCCGGCGCTTTGTGCATATGGCGTGCATATAGCCATGGACGGCCGCGACCCCCGGGAAAGCGGGCTCCGCTTTCGGCGCGCAATCGTATTTCGTCTGCAACACATAGCAAACGCCGCGCGATTGCCCGCTATGTGCGACGGCCACTTTCGGCGCTGCCGAGCCGCTAGCGCCGCGCTGCCGAGCCGCTAGCGCCGCAGTGCCGAGCCGTCGGCGCGTTGTAGCCTTGCGGGGGCCGCGGCTTATGAGGCACTCGTGGAACAGGCGGGATCCGGGCTTGATTGCCGGCTGCTACGGCGGCCCTATTGCTGCGGCAGCCCAGATCCCGCGGAACAGGCCGGATCCGGGCTTGATTGCCGGGCTTCTCGCCATCACACTGGCTCCGTGGCGGCGTTCCTCGACTTCCTGGCGGTGTTCCTGCTTCTGCTGTTTTGCGGGTTCGCCCTTTTGTCTTTGATATTCGGGTTACCCGGGACCGTTCTCATTTTAGCTGCGGCACTACTCTATGGCTGGAGCGAGTCCTTCGAGCACCTCGGGCCGGGCGTGCTGGCCTGGCTGGCTGCGATGGCGGTGGCGGCTGAAGGCTTGGAGCTGTGGGCCGCGAGCCGTACGGCCGCCGCCGCCAGACCCTCGCGTAGGGTTGCCGTGGCGGTGTTGCTCGGCGGGTTTGCCGGCGGTTTGGCCGGCGTCCCATTCTTTTTCGGGCTGGGATCTTTGCCCGGCGCCCTGCTCGGAGCGTTCGCCGGAGCTGCTGTAGCTGTGGTTTCCGAGGGCGGCAGTCGCGATGATGTTCTCGCTGCGGGATCGGCAGCCTTTCGCGGCCGCCTGCTCGGCTTTGTACTCAAGGCTGCGATTGCCGTGGCGATGGTGGCGGTCGTTATCGCTGCACTACTTTGAACGGCTGCTCGGGCGAGCCTGAAACTGCACGTAGCGGCATCCGCCATCGTAGGTGGGGACGCACTACTTTGAACGACTGCTCCGGTGAGCCTGAAACCCTGTAAACTCCGGTTGCAAAGATCTTCCACGAATAGTCCGGCTTGGTACTGCGTTGAAAAACTCCGAACTGAGCCGGGTAACGAGCCCCGCTGGTCTGCTATAGGTTTGCTAGAGGGTCGAAGAATGTGAGCCGCGAGCCGGTAAGTGCCACACGCTACGAAGGTACGCACGCTTGGCGGTCGTAGCAGCGCACTTATGAATGATCCAGTTAGGGCAAGGCGGAGGCCCGGGTTGCTATTTTTTCGACGAAGTCCTCCAGCTCGGGGCGCGAATCGTAGTTGCTGCGCAGCAACAGCTTGACCGGCACCGGTGCCAGGCCCGATGCGAACACTCTGCAGGCTGTACGTTCGGCTTTGCCCAGTGCAAGTTCGGGTGCCAAGCCGAAGCCTACTCCGGCGGCCACATAGGACAGAAGCAGGGAGACGCTGGGCACGTCGATGGTCGAAACCGGCCGCGCCCCGTGCTCGTGGAGGTAGCGATCGAGTATCTGCCGCCCCACGCTGCCCGGAGCCAGTCTCAACAAGGGTTCGCTCTCGAGCGCCTCGGTTACCGATTTGGCCCCGTGGCGTGGCCCCACCCACAGCATCTCTTGCTCGAACAGTAGCCGTTCTTCGAGCCCGTGGTGAAGGCCGGTGGAACTGATGATGGCGATGTCCACCGCCCCTTTTTCCAGAAGTCCGACCGATTGCGACGAGTGGGCGGTGGTGATCTCGAATCGCAAGGGTGCGCCTGCCGCCGCAAGGTCGCGCATTACCGGAGCGAGCAAGCCGCGTCCCAGGTAATCGCTCAGCGATATTCTGACCGTGGTCAGGGCTAGGCCCGACAAGCGTCCGAGCAACGAGTAGACCGCCTCGGCCTCGTCGAAAAGGCGGGTCAGTGGACCCAGGACTTCCTGGCCGACCGCGCTCAATTTTACGCCGCGCCCCGCTTTCTCGGTAAGTGCGACTCCGAAGGCGTGTTCCAGGCGGTGGATCTGCTGGCTCACCGCAGAGGGCGTCTTGTGCAAGGAAGCCGAGGCGGCGCCGACGGTTACCTCGCGGGCGACAGTGAGCAAGTCGTAGAGCGGCGGTAGAAGTGATGCGTCAATCATGTAGAATAACTTAACAGATCGACAAGAAGGTGTCACTGGACTAAATGGTGCTTCCGGTGCATACTGCGCCGATGGCTAAGAGTCTTTTCGAGAAAGTGTGGGATCGCCACGAAGTGGGCAAGCTCTCCAGCGGCCAGTCGCAGTTGTTGATCGGCACTCACCTGATCCACGAAGTTACCAGCCCCCAGGCTTTCGGCATGTTGAAAGACCTCGGACTTACGGTGGCGCGGCCGGATCGAACCTTTGCGACCGCTGACCACATAATCCCCACCGACGGCAGTACGCGTCCTTACGAAGATGCGCTCGCCGAAGAGATGCTGGCGGCCCTCGAGCGCGCCTGCCGCGAGCACGGGATAAAGTTCTTCGGGCCCGAAGAGGGGCTGCAAGGCATCGTGCACGTGATCGGCCCGGAACTCGGTCTCACGCAGCCGGGCATGACCGTGGCCTGCGGCGATTCGCACACCTCCACCCATGGAGCTTTTGGTGCCATTGCCTTCGGCATCGGTACCACTCAGGTCCGCGACGTGCTGGCAACGCAGACCCTGGCGCTCGCGCCTTTGAAGCTGCGACGCATTCGCATCAACGGCCGCTTGTCCGCCGGTGTATATGCCAAGGACATCATTCTCGACGTCATTCGCCGTCTTGGAGTAAACGGTGGCACCGGCTACGCCTACGAGTACGCCGGTGAAGCCATCGAAGCTTTGTCGATGGAAGAGCGCATGACCGTGTGTAATATGTCGATCGAAGGTGGCGCTCGCGCCGGTTACGTAAATCCCGATCAAAAGACTTTCGACTACTTGCAGGGCCGCCGCTATGCGCCCTCGGGAGAGGCTTGGGAACGTGCCCTGGATTACTGGCGCTCCATCGTTTCGGATCCCGGTGCGAGCTATGACGACGAAGTCGAAATCGCTGCCGCCGAGATCGAACCGACCGTTACCTGGGGGATAAATCCCGGGCAAGCCGTTGCGATCGGCGGAAACATCCCACGCGAGGAAGAAGCTCGCGACGACAACGAACGTGCGGCCTTAGCCGAAGCGCTCGACTACATGAAACTCGAGCCCGGCGCGCCGGTGAAAGGGGTCAAGGTAGACGTGTGTTTCATCGGCAGTTGCACCAACGGGCGCATAGAAGACTTTCGCGAGGCGGCCGCGTATCTGAAAGGGCGCAAGGTGGCGAGCGGGGTGCGGGCTCTGGCGGTCCCCGGTTCGCAGCAAGTGGCACGCGCCGCCATCGACGAGGGTCTCGACGAGGTTTTCAAGGAGGCCGGCTTCGAATGGCGCGAAGCCGGTTGCTCGATGTGTCTGGCCATGAATCCCGACAAACTCGTCGGCGCCGAGCTGTGTGCGTCGTCATCGAACCGTAATTTCAAGGGCCGGCAGGGTAGCTCTACCGGGCGCACCGTGTTGATGAGCCCGGTGATGGTAGCTGCGGCTGCGGTCGAAGGCGCGATCGCCGATGCCAGGGAAACTTTCGGAATAAGCTGAACAGGACGCGCAGAGCGCGGGCCGGGAAAAGGGTGCGGCTATGTTGGACAGAGCGTGGACGTGTTGAAGGGAACGTGCGCACACTGAAGGGAGAGCGGGTGTGTTGAAAGCGCACGCGCATGCTGAAGGGCGAGCGGGTGTGTTGAATAGCGCACGCGCGTGCTGAAAAGAGCGTGGACGTGTTGAAGAGAGTGCCGGGACGCACGCTGAGGAGAGCACAGGCATGGCATTGGAAAAGATAACGAGGGTTGCCGGGCGCGGCGTCTATGTGGGTGGCAACGACATCGATACCGACCGTATCATTCCCGCGCGTTTCATGAAGTGCGTCACCTTCGACGGTCTCGGCCGTTCGGTGTTTTACGATGTGCGTTTCGATCAAGACGGCAATCCGACCAGCCACAACTTGAACGACCCGCGTTTTGCGGGCGCCTCGATCCTGATCAGTAATTTGAATTTCGGCTGTGGATCGTCTCGCGAGCATGCGCCGCAGGCGCTGGCCAAAGCCGGCTTCCGTGCCGTTGTCGCCGAGAGCTATGCGGAGATTTTTTTCGGCAACGCCACTACCTTGGGGATCCCTTGCGTATCCATGTCCGCCGGGCATATCGGCGAGCTTGCCGCTTTGGTCGAAGAGCATCCGGAAACCGAGATAATCATCGATCTCGAAACGCGATCACTACGTGCCGGCGACGTCAAGCAATTCCCGTTGAG
>JAJRWY010000266.1 GCA_024276575.1 Candidatus Binatota bacterium | reverse complement strand
GGACTCCGGCGGTGGCGATTCCGGCAGCGGCGGCGGTGACTCGGGCAGCGGCGGCGGCGACTCCGGCAGCGGTGGCGGCGACTCCGGCAGCGGCGGCGGCGACTCCGGCAGCGGTGGCGGCGACTCCGGCAGCGGTGGCGGCGACTCGGGCAGCGGTGGCGGTGACTCGGGCAGCGGTGGCGGTGACTCCGGCGGAGGGTCCGACGACTAGCTAAGTTCTGTGCAACCCGGGTCTGTGGCTGTCGCCTGTCGGCGGCGGCTGCGGAGCAGGAATCCCGGTTCACGGTAGGCGGCGGCCTGGAGAGATATACTCTTCAGGCCGCCGCTTTTTTGTCAGGGGATGTCCTTGCCCTGGGCACGCAGCGGTTTGCGATCACGATCCATGTCAACCGTGCGCCTTCTCATTTTTGTCCCGGGTAGGCGCCGGTCTTGCCTGGAGATTCTGAAGATTACGGTCGAAGCCGTCGATACAATGCTTTGTCCAAGCCGGCACTATTCATGGAACCTCTGCTACGAGACTCAATCGCCCGCAATCTCGGCCCGTGCTCGTTCGCCCGCTACGCCGGCTCGCGGGCTCACGGCCCTCAACGTACTGATCGCCTGCGGGCCTCATCGCTGCGCGTGGGCCCATCTGGCCGATTTCACGAGCGCTTGCGACTCTCGCGACGAGGTTTCATGAATAATGCTGGCCAGGCCGGCGCGGATCTTGCCGTTTTCATAAACGCGGGCAAATACCGGGAGATATGGCGGTGGCGTAGCACAAGAGGCTGGAGATATTGTGCTGCTGGTAGTCTATTCTCATTTCCCAGTCGCTGAGTTCTCGGTGGAATCCCCCGAGAACTCTCTGGGGATGGTCCCAATACATGGCGATAGCCGGCCCCGTTTGGTTACGCAGTTGAAAGGCGGCGCCAAGTTCCAGAGCCGTTCGTAAGCTTGTGTCGAGCTTGTCGGTGGCGTCGCTAGGCAGGAGCGATCGCGCTGCACACAGGGCTTCGCCACGCGTGGCGGTGGAGGTGTTGCGTGGGGGGCTGTAAAAACCTCCACGCCAGTCCTGGTAGGGGGGCTGAAGTTGTTGCGCGCCGATAATACTTTGCGTTACTGCCGCCGCATAAGCACGGTAAGATTCTTGGGGGCGCTCACGCTGCAATTCACTCAGCGCGCGCAGTAGCCAATGATCGTGCGGCAAAGCGGCACTGCCGAGCCCGGCATCGCGGGTCTCGATCAGGTAGCGTGCACCGAGTTCCGCCTTGTCCAACCATCGCGTATTCCCGTCGATGCCGTACATGCGGACCAGCGCAAGTAGAGCTTCGCCGGGGTAGTAAGCGGATACGAAATCTTCAGCGCGGCCTTCGGGGTGGCTCTGTTTGTGGGGGTAGAAGCTCCCATCATCGCGCTGAAGAGAAAGTATCCAGGATGCAAGGCCCTGAGCGACGCCGTCGAAGCGCTTGTTGCCGCTTGCTGCCCGGTACTCGGAGATTGCGACCACGGCCAGCGCGCTACCTCCCAGCTTCGCATAACCGTCTTCGACTACGCAACGCAGTTCCCCGGCGCTGTCGCCACAGTTTTCGACACTCTTGAGCAAGAACTCGATGCTCTTCTCGGCTGTTTCGAAGATCTCCCGGCCGCCCCTACAACGGTACAATTCCAGTAGGGCGAAGGAAGTGCCGGCATGGCGCAGTATGTTGTAGTCGTCACCGGCCTTGTCGGGGCCGGGCCGATAAGAGTATACGAAACTGCCGTCGCCACGGAGTGCTTTGTTTAGATACTGTGCAGCCGTTCGCGCGGCATCCAGAGCCTCGGAGGCCGAAACCGAGCTTACGATTCGGTGGCCTCTGCGCAGTAGCTCGAAGGAATCGCCGGCGAGAACGGCACTGCTGCAACTGAAACGGTAGAGGTTGGTTATCGGAGATTCACGCAGCGACCAGTAGTCGGAAACTCTCCCTCCCGACGACTCCACATGGGTGACGACGGCTTGGGGTGAAAGGATGCCGTTTTTGTCGATGAGGTTTCCCGCGATCAGCTCTTCGGGAAGAAAAGCCATCCCGCTGCGTTTAGAGAAAGCCAAACCGAACAAGCTTCGATCAAGTTTCAGCCCTTGTGATGTATCGATAGCGATCTTTTTCATGACGGCCTGCGGAATGTCGAGTTTGAGCCACATTTTCCGCTTTTCGGTGCCGGAGCCGTTGTTGTCTCCGGCGGCTGTCCATGGGGTCTGATTGCGCAGTTTTCTAGCCGCCGATGAAACCGCAGCGACGATGCCCCGGCCGCTTCCTAGCGCCACCCGCGCCCGGCTCCGAGTGTCACTGAGCGAAAGGAACGCCAGCCGTGGCTTACGGTCGGTAGCGAGTAGCGTTGAAAGTTCCTCGCCATCGATTCGCCCGGTTTCGAGCGCTTGCCGTCCCAAAAGCAGTAGCGAGTGAATTTCTCCGTCGGTCAACACGAGACCGCTTCCAATATCCTCGAACCAATACCCGGGATCGCGTTTGTAGCAGCCCGGCACCACCGGCAGGCAAAGAAGCGCTAACGAGAGAACTATGGGACAGAGGCGGGGAGCGGCGATCATTGGCGATTTTCCTTCATGCGCTGGTATACTTCAAAGACCATGAGCCGGTGTATGGATCCTCGTCGAGCGTGGCGCTCGTTTCACTATATCGAGCATATATCTCGCGGCACCGGTAGGCGACAACGATGGTGGCTTCGTCGTATCAATACTGCGCACCGTAGTTATCTCAGCTCTCGCGGCGTGCCGGCTATGATCGCCGGAGCCGCGTTGGGAGTGTTTTGCTTAGGTTTTCCCCTGGGGGCGTCGTCTGCGTTGGCGCCGTGGCCGTTGTTGACCGGACAGGGTTTGCATGGCGGGCAGCAGCCGGGCTTGAGTGCGGGACAGAAAGCTAAAGCCGCCGCGAGCTTTGCTCCGGCCGTTCGCTCGAGTGCCCTTCCGGGGTCCGCCTCAATGCAGAAGCCGGCGCGCGGTAAGCTCTTGGTGGCTACCGAGCAACTGTTGGACCCGCGTTTCGCGCACACGGTGCTATTGTTGCTCGAGTACGGTCCGTCTGGAGCACTGGGATTGATTACCAACCGGCCTTCAGACCACGCGCTGATGGAACTTTTCCCCCGTAGCCCGGTGCCGGATTCCTTTCGGGAGTACAAGGTCTTTTTCGGAGGGCCGGTGGAACTTGGACAGATGCTTTTCCTGTTTCGCGCGGGAGAAAAACGTAGCCAGGCGCGCCCGGTTTTCGCAGACGTGCAGGTAAGCGCGAGCCGGGCTTTGATAGATCAACTCAGCGCAGAGGATCTTGCGTCGCTCAATGTCCATTTCTATGCTGGTTATGCGGGTTGGGGTCCGGGGCAACTCGACAACGAACTCGAGCGCGGCGATTGGCTGCTGCTTCCCGCGAGGGTGCAGGACGTATTTCCCGCCAAGCCTCAGAAAGTCTGGGGTGATTTGATGAAAGGTCGTTCGGGCGAATGGACCAAAGCGCAAAATGCCGAGCGATGCTTTAATCGCAAGTTGGTCCCGGCGAAACGGAATAAGGAGATATTGTAATGAGCGATCCGCACGGCCCGCGAAGTGAAGTCGATCCCTGGCGTTTCGCGGGGAGATTTCTCGCGAACCTGCTGTCTTCGACTATCCCGGTGGAGGAGTTTTCTGGACATATCCCTTGGGCTGAGCCCTCGAAACCGTTGAGTGTTTCCAAGGTGGCGCTAGTATCGACCGCTGGTTTGTCGATGAAAGGCGACGAACCTTTCGATATGGATACAGAGAGGAAGCGCCCGAGTTGGGGAGACCCAAGCTGGCGCAGACTCAGATCCGATGCTTCCTCCGACACTATCGTTGCCAACCATTTGCACATTGATACCTCATACATACAGAGAGACCTGAACGTTGCTTTGCCGCTAGACCGCTTGCGGGAGTTGGCCGACAGCGGCCTAGTCGGATCGTCGGCCGAAACCCACTACTCGATCATGGGTTATCAGGGTCCGGACAAGAGCACTTTGACCAATGAGACCGCACCGCAGATAGCGGAAGCGATGCGCAGTGAAGAGGTTGATCTGGCGGTCCTTGCCCCGGTCTGACCGGACTGTTGCCAGTCCGTCGGACTGGTTGCTCGTGCGGTGGAGGAGGCGGGAATACCGACCGTGACCTTGAACATGATATGGCCTTACCAGCGCTTGATCGGGATGCCCCGGGTGGCCGCTATCGAGCATCCTTTCGGGCGTCCCTACGGCGATGTCGGCGATACCGATACGCAAAGCGCGGTGCTTCGTAGTGCGCTCGAATTGTTCTCCAGGGCTCGGGAGCCGGGCTTCGTGGAACATCTTCCGTTTCGCTGGCATGAAGAGCCGGAGCAAACCAAGTGGCATCCTGCGGAACCTTCGCCGATCATTGCGATGTTGAAGAAGGCCCG
>JAJRWY010000265.1 GCA_024276575.1 Candidatus Binatota bacterium | reverse complement strand
TCCGATCATGCCGGAACCGGGTCCGGTAACTACGAAGCCGGTGCTCCCGGTTATGCGCAGACCCCACCCAGCGGCTACGAAATCGTGGCCTCCAATGTGGTTTCAGTCGAAGCGGCACGGTATTACCTGCGCGGGCGCGGCTACAGCATCCTGGAACAGTGCCCCCGGGAGTTCTACGGTGATTTTTCCAGCTTGCTCGATATCGTCTGCCGCGCTTTGTCGCAGGCTTTCGCCGAGTCGCGGCCGAGCGCGGTGGTGCTGGGTGGGGAGTGTGTGCTGGGCTTGCCAGCTACGTCCGGCTTGGGGGGGCGCAATCAGCATCTGGCGGCGGCTCTGGCCCTGCGTATGCGAGGCCGGGACGGATTCGCCTGTATTTGTGCCGGGAGCGACGGTATCGACGGGAACAGTCGTGCGGCCGGCGCGATAATCGACGGACAAAGCGCCCGGCGGGCCGAGCGTGCGGGACATCCGCTGCAGCGGGCGCTGGCCGGTTTCGACACTGCCACGGCTTTCGAATCCTCGGGAGACGCGGTGTTGTGCGGTCCCACGGGCACCAACGTCGGCGATTTGTTGGTTGCGGTGGTATCTCCCGGCTAAGATCGGTGCCCCTTCTCACAATCCCAGTCGGCGGTGCCCAGCGAGCCAAGCAGGCCCCGGTCACTATCAGCAACGGGACGGCCAGCAACGGTGACGGCCCTTCTCACGATCCCAGCCGGCGGTGCCCAGCGAGCCTCCGCGTGGTGATTGTGCTATCGCAATTGCATGCAAGGCCGTGATCAAGCGCCTCGCCTGCATTATCCATGAAACCTCTGTTACGATCCTCAATCGCCCGCAATCTTGGCCCGTTCTCCGCTCGCCGGCTCGCGGCTCACCACTTTTCCGCCCTCGGCGTAGTGTTAGTACGCCTGCGGGCCTCATCGCCGCGCGTGTGCCTATCTGGCCGATCTCAAGGACGCTTGCGACTCTTGCGACGAGGTTTCATGAATCATGTCTCGGCTAGTGTCACTACCCTTGCGGGTCTCAGCGCTACGCATGGGCCCATCCGGCCGGTCTCACAGGGGCTTGCGACTCTCGCGACGAGGTTTCACCGATAATGCAGGCCCGGGCCTACATGGACGAGATTTTCTGCTCCTATCAGGGTGAGGGCGCGCTGGTAGGCCAACGGCATCTGTTCCTGCGTTTTTCGGGTTGCAACATCCGCTGCAGTTACTGTGACACTCCCGCCGCGCTGCTTCGCAGCGAGGTTTGCCGCGTGCAATACCCTGACGGGAGCAGTTGCGAATTGGCCAATCCCTTGAGTTTTCATCATCTTAGCGAGGTGGTGGCGAAGTGTATCGAGGCCGACCCTGCGGTGGCGATGCTGGCGATAACCGGTGGCGAGCCGCTCTTACAAGCGGCTTTCCTAGCGTCTTGGCTCGGCTCCAATCCCGCTTCGAGGCCCTGCCTGCTCGAAACCAACGCTTTGCTGCCTGAGGCATACCGCCAAGTAGCCGGACATTTCGCCGTGGTCTCCGCCGATTTCAAGCTGCCCTCCAATAGCGGTGAAGACGGCCTGTGGGAGCGGCATCGCGAATTCCTGCAAGCTTGCTGCGAGGCCGATATTGCCGATATCTATGTAAAGATGCCGGTCGATGCTGCTACCGATACGGAGGAAGTGCGGCGTGCAGCGAGAATCGTGATGGAATCGGTTCCATCAGCGACTTTGTACATTCAGCCACTCAGCGATGAGAAAACCGGACGTTGGCGTATCGAGCAGGCCCAGCTACAAGACTTGGCGCGCGTGGCCGCCGCCGAGTTGCCCGATACCCGCATACTGCCGCAAGTGCACAAGCTAATGGGGATTGCCTGAACTTTGCAAAGCTTTGAACACCAGCCTCAACTCTACCGTGAAGAAGCCTGGAAGCGGATGGGCCGTGAAACTTTCGACTGCCTGATCGTCGGCGGTGGCATAAACGGCGTGGCCGTGGCTCGAGACGCGGTATTGCGCGGGATGTCGGTGGCCTTGCTCGAAAGCAACGATTTAGCCTCCGGCACCAGCAGCCGCTCTTCCAAGCTCATCCATGGAGGGGTGCGCTACTTAGAGCAGGGTGATATCGGCCTGGTTCTGGAAGCCTGCCGTGAGCGCGACTTGCTGCGCTCCAAACTTGCTCCTCACATCGTTCGCGCCCAGCGCTTCGTATTTCCGGTTTACGACGACGATGCGTTACCGGTGTGGCAGTTGCGCGCCGGTTTGCTGCTCTACGACCTGCTCGCGGCGTTTCGCAACGTGGAGAGCCATCACATGCTCAGTGCCGAGGAGCTGTCCTAGCGCGAGCCCGCACTTTTGTCCAAAGGCTTGCAAGGCGGCGCCCTCTACTACGACTGTTGGACGGACGACGCGCGCCTTACGGTCGAAACCGCGGTGGCTGCGCGCGATTCCGGCGCCGCGCTGCTCAACCACGTAGAGGTGGTTGGTTTCGAGAAAGACAGCAGCGGCCGCCTGAGTGCCGTGCGCGTGCGCGATCGCTTGAGCGGGCGCGGAAAGACCATCCGGGCTCGCGCGTTCGTCAATGTAACCGGGCCTTGGCTCGACAGGGTGCGGCGTCTTGACGATCCCGGTGCTCCGCCGCGGCTGAAAGTCACTAAGGGAGTCCACGCCGTGTTCGACCGTTCGCGTATAGGCAACCGCGATGCGATCGTAATCCGTGGTGTGGACGACCGGGTGATGTTCGCGATTCCGTGGCAACAGCAGACCTTGATCGGCACTACCGATACCTACTATGAGGGTGACCCGGCTGCAGTCCACGCCGACGCCGATGACGTCGACTATATACTTGCGGCGGTAGACAGGGCCTTTCCCAACGCCGGCATTCGCAAGCAAGATGTGATCAGCACCTATGCCGGGCTACGCCCCCTGGTGGCTCCGGACGCCGACGCTTCGGAGTCCGATGTGAGCCGCGACGATCAAGTTTTCGAGAGCCCCTCAGGCTTGATTTCCCTGGGCGGTGGCAAGCTGACTACTCATCGCCACGTTGCCGAAACCATCGTCGATCGGGTAGCGGAGTTGATCGGCCACCCGGTCGGGCCTTGCCGCACCGCTTCGGTGCCGTTGCCGGGCGCTGTCGGGGTAGAACCCGGACCGGTGGCCGACCAGGCGCCCGCTTCGGCCGAGGACCATATGCGGGCGCGCTATGGTGCCTGTGCGGCGCAGGTCCAGGCCGCTTTTGCGGATGAGAACGGTCTGGCGCGGCCTCTGGTCGGCGATCTGCCGGATCTCAAAGGCGAAGTAGTCCATGCGATCGACAATGAGATGGCAGCCAGTCTTGACGACATCCTTTCACGGCGTCTTCAAATAGCCTTGCGTTCGCGGGAGCGCTTCGGCGAAGTCGTGGGGGCGGTGGCCGAACTCGCCGCTGCCCGCCTGGGTTGGGACGACGAGCGCACCGAAGCCGAGATTTCGTCGTTTTTGGAGAACCTGCGGCACGATGCCGCCTACGAAGAGGGCAGCTGATCGCCGCCGCTTAGCCTCTGCCGCCGGCGGGTGGCAGCGGCGTAGCACCCGTTGATTCCCGTTTGCTTCGGGAGAAAGTGGGCGCCCTCACGCTTCCTTTTTCAGCAGGCCGTGGACGCCACACGGTTTCTGGTCGAGGAAGAGATGGGCACCCGCGCCACCCTTGTTCCAAGCGCGAAGCGGCCGCGTGCCGGGATCTGCTAAAGGGTGAAAATTTGACTTTTTCTTAGGTTGGGTTAAGAAGCGACGCCGTGAAAGGTTTGCTTGGCCGGTGTTGGACCGGCGCCTTCGCACGCAGCCTGTATGCCGCTACAGCCGCTCACCCTAGATAAGAAAGCACTCGCTGAGATCGCCGCTGAATACGGCCTCGGCAAGCTTGCCTCAGGCTCTGGCCCGTTACCGGGTTGGGGCCAGAAACGCTACAAACTCGCCATCGCCAAGGGCCACTACGAATTGCAGGTGCGTTCTTTGGAGGACGAGTTCGACCTCAGGCGCGAACTCGACCTGCTCCAGTTTCTGGAAAAGCACGGCTTCCCCGGACCTGTCGCAATGGCCGACCGGCGCGGTCGGCAACTTCTCGAGCGAGAGGGCAGATACTTGGTGCTCTACCGCACCGGACCGGGCAAGAGCCTGGATCCGGCCGCCATGAGTCTGGTGCAGATCAACAGTCTTGGCCGTCTCATCGGTGAGCTACACATGCTGGGCCGAAGCTACAAGAAGGCGATCGAGAACCGTTTCGGCTTCGAACGAACTTTCGAGACCTATGCAGCCGCTCGGCGTAAGATGCCCAGCTATTTCAAGAAGACCGTGCGTACGCTCGACGAGGAAGTCGAGTACCTCGGCAACTACCTAGAGACCAAGCTGCCCAAGGGCATCATTCACGGCGGATTGCATCCGGCCTCGGTCATTTTCAAAGGCGACGATATTTCCTGCCTTCTCGATTTCGACTCCGCCTGCCGCGGCAAGTATGTCTTCGATCTTGCCACTGCCGTCAATGCCGTGTGTTTTCGCGAGGATGGCTATTCGCTGGACCGTTTCGAAGCCTTGATGGCGGGTTATGAGTCACTTCGCACGCTGTCTCTGGCCGAATGGGATTCCTTCCCCAATGAGCTTCGCTTTGCGGCGCTGCGTTTTGCAGTACTGCGGCTCTATGAGTTCTTCGAAGCGGAGAAGGACGAAACCGACCGGGTGAACGAGGATTTTCGCCAGTATCTGGAGCGTCTGCGGGTTTTGCGCCGAGAGAAAGACGGTGGCATGGAAGGCCTGCTCATGGCCATGGCCACCGGCTACGACTACAGGAAGTATCAGCGCGTAAAATCGGGAGAGCTGGAAAGCTCCCGCGACTAGCCTGTATCGTGCCTGAAAGCTCTGCTACGAGCTTTTATGCGTAACACGGTCTCCTCGCCGCCGTTCGCTTCGTCGCGAGCCGGCTGAGGTCGGCGGGATCGGTGGTGGCCGTTATGGGGGCACGTTTACCGGGATAATCTGGCGTGCTTACAAGCGGGTCGGTGGCCGGCGGGATCGGGGCTTGCTGTTATGGGTGTACGTTTGCCGGGATAGCCGGGTGCGCTTACACGCAGGTCCGGGACACGGTGGGATCGCAGAGGCTTAAAAGAGGCACGGCGTCGCGCGTGCCTGTTTCTACTGCCACCTTCGGAGATTCAAGGTGATCGAAGACAGTGTACGAGACATTCTGCTCAACCTCGGCGAGGATCCTGACCGCGAAGGCTTGGTCAAGACTCCGGCACGGGTGGAGGCCTCGCTGCGCTATCTGACCAAAGGCTATAAGGAAGATCCTCGTGCGGTGATCGGCGACGCGATGTTCACCGAGCAGTACTCGGAGATGATCATCGTTCGCGATATCGATTTCTTCTCACTGTGCGAGCACCACATGCTGCCGTTTTTCGGCAAGGCCCACGTCGCCTACATTCCCACCGACAAGATCGTAGGCATCAGTAAGATCGCCCGTATGGTCGAAGTCTATGCCCGGCGCTTGCAGGTACAGGAGCGCATGACCTCGGAGATTGCGGCGACTCTGCACGAAGCGCTCGACGCCATGGGGGTCGGCGTGGTCATTCAGGCCGAACATCTGTGCATGCGCATGCGCGGCATCGAAAGGCCGAACTCGGCCGTGGTAAGTTCGGCGCTTCTCGGCGCTTTCCGCCGTCGCGATACCCGCCAGGAATTCATGAACCTGATCAAGTAGCCACAGGCCCGGCTACCGGCAGGCCCGAAGGCCCAGGTCAGTAACTCGACCACCAGGGTGAGGCCTGCCCGGTGGGGCCTTCGAGCTTGATCCCGAAACGCTCCAATAATGTTCCCTGGGCTAGGTGGAGGCGGGTCAGCGCAGCGGCGTGGTCGGCGGTCGCGCGGACCTGCGAGGCCATGGCTTCGGCGAGCTTTTGTTGAAAGTCGAGTACGTGCTTGGTGGTGACCGCGCCGAGTTCGAAACGGCGCCGCTGGTTGCGTAAGTTTTCTTCCGCCAGTTCGCGGGCGAGGGTTGCGGCGGCGACGCGCTTGTAGGCTGAGCCGAGGTCGGCAACGGCGCGTTCGATGTCGAGAGCGACCAGTGAGACCGTATCTTGGAGTTCCCGTTCGGCTTTGGTTACCGCGATTTCGCTGCGCGCATGGCGCGCCTTGGCTTCACTGTTCGATAGCGGGATGTCGATCCTCAGACCCACCCGGTAAGAGAAGAAGTCCCCGCTCAGCATCTCGTTGATGGCGTCACTGTAGGAACCGTCGAAAGGCGAAGTCCCGTCCAACTCCTTTGCGGTATCACCGCCGAGTCCCAGCAGTTCATAGGAGCCGACCAGCGAAAGGTCCGGAAGCTTCTGGTTGCGAGCGTTCTTTTCGTCGAGTCTGCTGTTGTCGAGCTTCAAGGCCGCTGCCCGTATTTCCGGACGCCGTT
>JAJRWY010000264.1 GCA_024276575.1 Candidatus Binatota bacterium | reverse complement strand
TGCGCGAGTTGAGGTCCCATATCCGCCACGGTGCGATGATTTTCAGATGCGGCGCCAGGGCCATGAAGGTCAGTTCGAAGCGTACCTGGTCGTTGCCTTTGCCGGTAGCTCCGTGGCTGACCGCGTCGGCGCCGGTGGCTTGGGCGATTTCGACTTGGCGTTTGGCGATGACCGGGCGTGCGATCGAGGTCCCCAGCAGGTAAGTGCCTTCGTAGATGGCACCGGCTCTGAGCATCGGGAAGATGAAGTCGGTGACGAATTCCTCGCGCAGGTCTTCCACGAAAACCTCGGCGGCCCCGGTGTCGAGCGCTTTGACTCGCGCGGCCTCGAGGTCTTCGTTCTGGCCGACATCGGCTATGTAGGCTACGACCTCGCAGCCGTAGTTCTCCTCCAGCCATTTCAGGATTACCGATGTGTCGAGCCCCCCGCTGTAGGCGAGTACGATCTTGTTGACTGAATCCTTGGCGATCAAAATCGCGCCTCCTCGGCTTGTAGCAGCCAGGCAATGACTGCCTTTTGCAGGTGCAGCCGGTTCTCCGACTGCTCCAAAACGATGGAATTCGATCCGTCTATGACCTCGGCGCTCACTTCTTCGCCGCGGTGGGCGGGCAGGCAGTGCATGAACAAGGCTCCGGGTGCTGCGTTGTCCATGGTTTTACGGGTGACTTGGTAGGGTGCAAAAGCCCTGCGCCGTTTCTCGGCTTCGTCTTCCTGGCCCATGCTCGTCCACACGTCCGTGTAGATCACATCGGCTCCGCGTGTTCCCTGGGCCAGGTCGTTGGTTACTTCGATACGGCCCTTGCCGCAGGCCCGGGCCCGCGACAGTACGCCGGAATCGCCTTCGTATCCCGGTGGGCAAACCAGGGTGAAATCCAAGCCCAGCAGCGCGGCCGCGTTCATCCACGAGTGCGACATGTTGTTGCCGTCGCCGACGAAGACGATGCGTAACCGGGACAGATCCTCGCGCAGTTCGCTCAACGTGAAACAGTCGGCCAGCACTTGGCAGGGATGGAACAGGTCGCTCAGCGCGTTTATCACCGGCACCGTCGAATTTGCAGCCAACGACTCGATAGATACATGGGTGAAGGTCCTCGCCATGATGCAATCCACCCATCGCGACAGGTTCGCGGCGACGTCGGATACCGGTTCGCGCTCGCCGAGTTGAATGTCGCCCGGAGTGAGGTAGACGGCGTGTCCGCCGAGTTGGAACATCCCGGTTTCGAAGGTGACCCGGGTGCGTAGGCTCGGCTTTTCGAAAATCATCGCCAGGGTCGCGCCTTCGAGCCAGCGGTGGCTGTTTCCCTCGCGGCGCTCGCGTTTGAGCCTGGCGCTAAGCTCGAGAAGCCCCCAGGCCTCATCGACACTCAACTGGGAGATGTCGAGCAAGTCTCGTTTCATCGCAATACCTTGGCGAGAGCGTCGATGCCCTCATCGAGTTCGGCGCCGCTTATGGTAAGCGGCGGCAGCATTCGCACGATGTTGCCGGCAGTGGCATTGGCGATTACGCCGAGTTAGAGCATGGCCTCGACCACCGGCCTGGCCGGCCGGTCGAGTTCTATGCCGATCATCAATCCGAGGCCCCGTATTCCCGCTATCCGGCCGTGCGTCTTGCGCAAATGTGCCAAGCGTTCGCGTGCCGTGGCCGACACTTCTTCGACATGCTCGAGCAGGCCTCCCTGGTCGAGTTCGTGCAAGACCGCCAGCGCAGCGTTGCAGGCCACGGGGTTGGCGCCGAAGGTGGATCCGTGGCTTCCGGGGACGAAAGCCGCGCCGGCTTTTTCCACGGCCAGCACCGCACCGATCGGCAGCCCCCCGGCCAAGCCCTTGGCGGTGGTCATGATGTCGGGAGTGATGCCGTAGTGCTCGTGCGCGTAAAGCTTGCCGGTGCGTCCGTTGCCGGTCTGAACTTCGTCGAGGATCAACAGAACCGAAGCCTTGTCGCACAGCGCTCGCAGCCGTGGCAGGTAGTCGGGCTGCGGCGTTACCACGCCGCCCTCACCGAGTATCGGCTCGACCATAATCGCTGCGGTGTCATCGGTGATGGCTTGTTCGACGGCTTCGATGTCACCGTGGGCCACGTGTACGAAGCCGGCCGGCATCGGCCCGAAGCCTTACTGTAAACTCGGCTGCCCGGTTGCCGCCAAAGCCGCCAGCGTGCGGCCGTGAAAACTCCCGTGTACCGCGATGATCTCATGCTTGCCGCAACCGTAGCGGCGCGCCATCTTGATCGCGGCTTCATTGGCCTCTGCTCCACTGTTGCAGAAGAAGACGCGGTCGGCGAAGCTCAACCTGACCAGTTCGGCTGCCAGCCGCGCTCCCGGCTCGTGATAGTAGAGGTTTGATGTGTGAATCAGTTCGGCCGCTTGCTCGTTGATTGCCCGTAGCAAAGCCGGGTGGCAGTGGCCCAGGGCACTTACGCCCAAACCGCTCAGCAGATCGAGGTAAGCTTTGCCTCCGGCGTCGTACAAACGCGAGCCCTTGCCGCGCACGAAGACCAGCGGCAAGCGCGCATAGTTCGGCGTCGTGCAGGTGTCGGTCATCTCCATGATCTTCGCGGCTGAGTTCTTGCTATCGTTCATGCTCATTCCCGGTGCTGAGGCGCGCTTTTCCCGCCGCCTCCTCAGTTGCCGGCCGTGCTACGGCCTTGCCGGACTCTCGTTTTCGACCTCGCGGATGCCGTTGCGGGCTTGGCCTTGGCAGAGGCCGGCTTGCGCTTTCGCGCTGCGCCCTTGGGCTTGGCGGCTTTGAGCAGCACTTCGGTGCCGACGCCTCGTTTGGTGAAGATCTCGAGAAGCACCGCATGACTGACGCGGCCATCGATTATATGGACCTGCCGTACACCGTTGTTGAGAGCGGCAATCGCGCACTCGACCTTCGGTACCATGCCTTCGAAAATCACCCCCTGCCGTATCATCTTGCGTGCCGAGGCTACGTCGACCAAGGCTTGCACCTTGCCGTCCGCTGCTTTGATGCCCGCCACGTCGGTCAGTAAGATGAGTTTGTCGGCGTCGAGAGCTTGTGCGAGTTCGGAGGCGACCACGTCGGCATTGACGTTGTAGCTACGGCCTTTGGCGTCGGCTCCTATAGGGGCTATGACCGGAATGAAGTCGGTGCCGATGATCCGTTCGATGATCTCCGGGTCGACCCGCTTGACTTTGCCGACATGGCCGATGTCGGTGCCCGGCCCTTTGCTCCCGCGGGCTTTTACTTTGAGCTTTTCAGCTTTGAGCAAGCCGCCGTCCTTGCCGCTGAGACCCACGGCTTTACCGCCGTGCTTATGGATGTTCGCGACGATGCCTTTGTTGATCTGGCCGCCGAGCACCATCTCTACGATCTCGATGGTCTCGTCGTCGGTTACCCGCATACCGCGCACGAACTTGGACTCGATCCCGTGCCTGGCCAGGGCCTCGCCTATTTGCGGCCCGCCTCCGTGCACCACCACGGGATTGAGGCCCAGCGACTTGAGCAGCACGATGTCTTCGGCGAACCCGGACTTGAGGTTTTCGTCTAGCATCGCATGGCCGCCGTATTTGATGACGATGGTCTTGCCCGCGAAGCGCTGCATATAGGGTAGCGCCTCTAACAGAACCTCGGCTTTCGCTATCAACTTGTCCACTTGTTTACCGCCTTGCAGCCCATTCCCGCCGGCACCCGGGGTGTAGGCGGCTACGGCGCGTCCCGGTTCGCTTGCCGCCAAGCGGCGCCGTGCGAAAGATCAGAGTATATAGCGCGATAAGTCTTGGTCTTCCAGAACGGGTCCGAGCATCTTTCGAACATAGTCTTTGTCTATGTTGATCTCGCTGCCGGCGCGTTCCGGTGCATAAAACGACAGGTCTTCGAGCATGCGCTCCATGATCGTATGAAGGCGCCGGGCTCCGACGTTCTCGCTGCTACTGTTTACATCGGCGGCGATGCTCGCGATTTCCTCGATAGCCGATTTATCGAAGTTCAGGTGTACGCCTTCGGTGGAAAGCAAGGCCGTGTACTGTTTCACCAGGGAGTTTTGCGGCTCGGTGAGGATGCGTATGAAGTCGTCGCGGCCGAGGGCGTCGAGTTCCACCCTCACCGGGAAGCGCCCCTGGAACTCGGGTATCAGGTCGGCGGGCCTGGAAAGGTTGAAAGCTCCCGAGGCGATGAAAAGTATGTGGTCGGTTCTGACCATGCCTTGGCGGGTCTTTACCGAAGAGCCTTCGACGATGGGCAGTAAGTCGCGCTGTACACCTTCGCGCGAGATGTCCGGCCCCGAGGATGCGCTTCCGCGGCCACAGATTTTGTCGATTTAGTCGATGAAGACGATGCCGTTTTGCTCCACCCGGCGCAGCGCTTCGGCGGCTACCTTGTCTTGGTCGATCAGGGACTGCTCTTCTTGTTTGGTGAAGATATCGACCGCTTCGGGAACGCTTACCTTGCGGTTGCGCCCGCCCTCGCTGCGGCCGCCGAATGGATTGGCACCGCCGAACATGTTGCTGAGCGTGTCTTTCAAGTTGAAAGCGCCGTCATCCATGTTCTGCGGCGTGATGATCTCCATGAAAGGCATCGACGGTTGGGCCGGTTCTATTTCCACAGCCCTGTTGTCGAGTTCGCCCAGGCGCAGCAGTTTGCGGAGCTTCTCGCGGGTTTCGGGGTTATCGGGCACCCCTTTCGGTGCGCCCGGACCCATCACTTCGGGGCCGGCGTTGGGCATCAACAAATCGACCACGCGCTCTTCGGCCCGTTCTCTGGCTTTGACCGAGACCTTCCGAGCCTCTTCTTCCTGCACCATGGTGACCGCCAGCTCGGTGAGGTCGCGGATGATCGACTCCACGTCGCGCCCCACATAGCCGACTTCGGTAAAACGCGAAGCTTCGACTTTGATGAAAGGTGCAGCTGCCAGGCGGGCGAGGCGCCGGGAGATCTCGGTTTTACCGACGCCGGTCGGTCCGATCATGATGATGTTCTTGGGCGAGATTTCCTCGCGGAGTTCCTCGGGTACCTGCTGGCGCCGCCAGCGGTTGCGCAAGGCTATGGCTACCGAGCGTTTGGCCGCGTTTTGCCCTACGATGTAGCGGTCGAGTTCGGAGACGATCTCGCGCGGGGTCATCGGGTAATCGTTCACGGCAGGACCTCGAGCGTTACTTGGTCGTTGGTGTAGACACATATTCCGCAGGCGACTTTCATTGCCGCACGCACCGTGGCTTCGGCTGCGAGGTCGGAGTGCTCGAGCAAGGCGCGGGCGGCCGCCAGTGCGTACCCGCCGCCGGACCCGATCGCGGTGACTCCGTCGTCGGACTCGATTACGTCTCCGGCCCCGGTAATCAGCAACGTGGCTTCAGTGTCGGCTACGATGAGCATTGCTTCCAGGCGGCGCAGCACTCGGTCGCTGCGCCAGTCTTTGGCCAGCTCAACTGCCGAACGAGTGAGGTTCCCGCTGTACTTTTCCAGCTTGCCCTCGAACTTTTCGAACAGTGTCAGGGCGTCTGCGGTTGCTCCCGCGAAGCCGCCCAGAACCTTGTCGCCGTAGAGGCGGCGCACCTTGCGCGCCGAATGTTTCATGATGGTGTCGCCGGTGCTGACCTGGCCGTCGCCGGCCATTGCCACCTGCCCACCTTTCCTTACTGCCAAGATAGTAGTTCCGTGAAGCACCAGACTTCTTCGCGTATTTCCCCTGCGATTTCCAGCCGTGGCAGCAGCCGGGACGGCAAGCGGCGGTAGCGGGGCGGGTTTCCGGGTATGGATTTTGGGTGCGGTAGCGGTGGCGGTGGCGGTGGCGGTAGTCTTCGGTGGTAGTTTCCTCGCAGGTCCCGCAAGCCGCTGGTCTGCGGAGCAGGCTACGCTTGCAGAGCGGGCGGGGAGCGGCCGGGTCACGCCCGCGGGTGAGCCTTGTCGTAGACCGAAGCTAGGCGGCGTAAGTCCACGTGGGTATACTTCTGCGTGGTCGCAATCGACGCGTGGCCCAGCATTTCCTGTATGGCACGTAGGTCGGCGCCGTTTTCCAGCAAGTGCGTAGCGAAAGAATGGCGTAGCGCATGCGGCGAAGCTTTGATGGCCAAGCCGGCCCGGCGCAGGGCTTTCTCGACGATGCGGCCGACACTACGGCTGCTCAGGCGGCTACCGCGCCGGTTGAGGAATACCGCGGCCTGGTCGCGGCGGGCTTTGTCCCAACCTGCACGATAGGCCTGCAGCGCCCGGATCGCATCGTCGCCGATCGGTACGATTCTTTCCTTGTCGCCTTTGCCGCGCACGCGTACGGCCCCGAGCGACTCGTCGATTGCGGTCCAATCCAGGCTCACGGCCTCCGAGGCCCGCAGGCCGCAAGAATACAGGACTTCCAGCAAGGCGCGGTCACGCAAGCCCGCGCCATCGCTCAAGTCGACCGATTCGAGCAGGCAAGTCAGGTCGTCTATCGGCAGGTGCACCGGGAGTTTTTTCGGTACTTTCGGCGCGCACACGCTTTCGCCGGGGTTGGTGCATCCTCCGTCGCGGGCCAGGAACGAATAGAACGCGCGCAAAGCGGCAAGCTTTCGCGCTACCGTCGAGCGTGAGCAAGCCCCGAGTTTCGAAGCCAGATAGGCCCGGATCGCATCGGCGTTCGCCGTCGTCTCGATTGGGCCGCCGGCACCGGAATCGGCCGTTGCCGCCGGCGGGCTGCCGGCGGCGGAGTTTGCTCCGGCCGGCTGTGCGCCGGGCGTCTCGTTGCCCGGCACAGCCGGTGTTTCGCCGATGCCGGTGCCGGCGGCGGCAGCCCCGGATACGCTGCCGCTGTCTAGGGCGGGCGGGCCGCCTGCCTCTGCTTGGCGCCCGGCTAAGTAGTCGAAGAACTGCTGCAGATCGCTCAGGTATGCGCGCCGCGTATTGGCCGAAAGAGCCGCTTCGGCTTCCAGGTAGCGCTCGAAAAGGCGCAGCGCTTCTCTGTCGGAATTTCCACCCACTCTTTCTGCCTCGTCCACCCCTATGGTATCAATGTCCGCTGTGGACTCCCAGCAAGATCGAAGAGAAGCGCTTCTGCGTGGCGAAAGGGTCGAGTTTCCCAGCCGCCGCGGCAACCTATTGGTAGGCGACGTGCATCGTGTGGACTCTTCGGGCGGCCGTTGGCTGTTGTTGTGCCACGGCATGGAATCGACCCGGCAGGGCAACAAGCAACGGGCCATCGTCGAGCGTTTTCTCCCCTTGGGGTTTTCGGTGATGCGTTTCGACTTCTCTTTCGTTGGGGAGTCGGAGGGCGAATTCGAGGATCTTACCATCGGTGGGGAAGTGGACGACTTGCGTGGCGCTCTCGATTTTCTTGACGAATTCCGTCCCATCGACTGCACACTGGTGGGCAGCAGTCTCGGAGGCTTGGTCGCGTTGCTCGGAGCCGTCGAAGATCAAAGGCGGATCAGCAGGGTAGCGACGATGGCGGCAGTGGCCGATGTGAGACTGTTTACTGCCGGGCTCGACGCCGGCGATCTGGCTTCCTGGCGCCGTGAGGGCCGGCGCGCTTGGAATGGGGGTTCCTTGAAGTCGGATTTTCTTGACGATTTGCAGACTATCGACGCTCCTCGCATATTTTCGCGTCTCGAGCTACCGGTCTTGGCCATGCACGGAGCGGCTGACGATGTGGTGCCGGTGGAGCATGCGCGGCTGATCTCGCGCTACGCGGGCGATGGTGTCGAAGTGGAGATTTTCGAGGGTGTGAAACACCGCTTCGAAGAAGAGGGGGCGCTGGAGGCCATGCTGGACTGTCTGCAAAGTTGGATCGAACGAAGCGTGGCGGTGGCGGCCAAGGGTTGATTAACGGCGATGGCGGCAGTCGATAAGAGTGTAGCCTGCGGGCACTGCAAGCACGTTCACCGTTACGAGGGTTTACTCGGGCGCGCGGCGATTTGCGAGAGCTGTGGCGCTGAGCTGCGCTGCTGCATGAACTGCCGTTTCTACGATGAAACGGCTTACAACGAATGCTCGGAACCTTCGGCCGAAAGGGTGGTGGATAAGGAGAAGAGCAACTTTTGCGACTATTTCAGCCCGCCCGAAACCGCCGCCGGAAGTGGAACTGCTGCCGCTACTCGTGGCGGGAGCAGCTCCACTTCCGGCGGTGACTCGGCCTTGAGCGAGTTGGACCGTTTGTTCAAGGGATAACCTGCATTATTTCTACAAGCTCTGCTACGAGCCTCGATCATCCGCCGCGAGACGGCCAGGGAAGGGGTGCTCCGATGTTAGGCTGAGGCTATTTGCGCCGTGGATTCTTGTCTGATCTAGGCGCACTATTCATGAACCCTCGTCGCGAGAGTCGCAAGCGCCCGTGAGATCGTTCCAAGCGCAGCGCTGAGGCCCTCGGCACACTGTTACTCAACAGCCGCGAAATTCCGGTTTGCGCTTGGCGAGAATCGCCGCGATGCCCTCGGCGGCGTCTTCGCTCTGGAATGTCCGGGCTTGAACCTCGGCTTCGTGTTTCAAGGCTTCGTCGATGCCACGGTCGAAAGTTCTCGCCAGGGTCGACTTGAGCTCGCGCAAGGCGATGGGAGCGCTACTGGAGATCTCTTCGGCTAGACTCTCGACTGCATGTTCGAAGTCCTCGCCGGCGACCTGGTTGGCCAATCCCATCGCCATCGCTTCGTCACCGTCTATGACCCGGCCGGTGTAGAGCAGTTCCGCCGCGTTGGCCGGGCCGATAAGCCGCGGCAGGTTCCAGGTTGCAGCCATACCCGGATGAATCCCAAGCTTGACGAAGGTTGCTCCGATCTTGGCGCTACGCCGTATGACGCGCAGGTCGGCGGCGATGGCCAGGCAGAAACCGGCACCGATCGCGTGGCCGTTGACGGCGGCGATCGAGGGAACGCGAAGATCGCGGATGGATAAAAACAGCCTGTAGAAGCGTTCGCCGCCGCCCAGGCCCTCTCCGGCCTGCCCGCTACCGGTTTCGGCACCCAGTGTGCGAAGGTCGGCTCCGGAGCAGAAAGACTGGCCGGCGCCGCTTATGATTGCGACCCGTGCGGCTTGGCACTTGTTGATGATATTCACCGCTTCGCGTATTTCGAGTCCCATGTCCGGCGTCATCGCATTGCGTTCGGCCGGGCGGTTCAATGTTAGGCGGGCGATTTGCGCCCCGGTTTCCAGCTTTATTTGCTTAAAAGACATACTTGCGGGCCTCCGGCCTTGGGAATAGAATCCCGGCTCGTAGCCGGGCGCAAAGGTTCAGTCAAAGTGCCGGCAGGCTTCGTTCCTGGTCCATGAAAAAACAAATCATCATCTCCGGCACCGTGGTCGCGGTACTGTTCATCTTGTTCTTTGCATATTTCAGCTCACGTTTGGCTTCGCGAGGGCGTGAATTGACGTCGTCCTTCGAAAGCGGACTCGGGATCGCACTGAGCTATAGAAGCGCCGACACTTCGCTTTTTCCGCGTCCCCACCTCGTGCTTCGTGAAGTGCGGCTCAGTGTTCCCGAAAACACCCGCGGCGGTCCAGGGGCCAAGGGCGGCCGCGCACTGGCCCGCCGGGCGGCTTCCTCCGGCTCCCCCGGCAGCGGGCTGCAGCTACTCGAAGCGGCGGAACTCCTTATCGATTTTCCCGAGGCCTCCTGGTTCGGCTTTCTTTCCGCGTCGGCGCGCGTGGTCTTCGACGGCACTAGCGTAGCGTTGTCGTCGCGCAGTCTGCCGCGCTGGCGGAAATTGCTCGAGGATTTCTCAGCCTCGGGACCCGGCAAGGGCTTGAGTGAGTTGCGTATCAACGTTGAGGAAAGCGTCGTGGATGCCGATGATGCTTGGTTCCCGGTGTCTTTCGACAAACTCGGCAACTACGAGTTTTCGGCCCGGGCCCTTTCCGGCGGCGATCCCGGGTTCTCGTTCGAAGTCTCCGGCGCGCTCTTCGGTGGGCAGGGGCAAGCTTCGGTCGAGGGAAAAGTGGTCTGGGGCGTAGGTCCGGGGGGAGGCCATTCGTTGACAGCCGCCTATGCCTTCGACGACGTCGAGGTCGAGAGATTGCGTGCGGTGTTTCCCGGTAAGGTGCATAACACGCTCAGCGGGACTTTTGACCTGCGGGGAAAGCTCGACGGTATCGTCGGCGAGACCGGCACGGAACTGGTGCCGGCCACGCCCTTGCGCGGGGACTTTGCAGGGGGCCTGGACTGGACCTTGCTCGGACGCAGCAAGCAACTGTCGTTTAGCGGCGACTTCGCACTCGATGATGTTCGCGCGCGCCTTCTCGATGGCCACGTGTCCTGGGGAGATCTTGACGCGGAGGCTGCGGGCTGGATGAGCCTGGACTACGACCCGCGTTTTTCCTTACGTTTACTTTTCGACGATGTCGACGTGGCCGCTGCGGCGGAGGATTTCGGTGTGGCTGAGGCCTGGCGTCCGATTGCCTCGTTCATCGGGGAGTTGCGTGCGGAGGGATCCTTTTCAGAGCCCGGCTACCGTTACCAAGGCAAGGCTCCGGTACTGCGATTGCCGGCCCTCGAAGGCTACGATGTCGAGGCTCGTGATGCCGAGTTTAAGGGCGTTTTGGCGGCCATCAACACCAACGCGTCGCTGAGCTTGTCGTCACCGGAACTGCGCATCGGCGAGTTCAAATTGCCTGATTCGGTGGTTGGAATTAATTACTTTCGCCGCCGTCTCACCATCTCGAGTTTCGGCCGTAAGCTTTGGGGCGGAAAGCTCGACCTCGGAGGTTATTGGGAGCCGGACCAACCTCGCAATTGGCAGTTCGCCGGGAGGCTTTCGGCTCAGAGCGCGGCGACTGTCGTCGAACGCCTGTTGCCGTCTTTCGGATTCAGGATACGCGGTCGCGCCGGTGGGATGTTCAAGTATTTGAACCAGGGCGGAAAAGGAGAGTTGATGGGACGCTCACAGCTTCAGCGTGCGGTCTGGAGCGGTCCGAATCTGAGTGAAGATCTCATCGCCGGGCTTTCGCGGGCGACGCGCCGCGATCTCTTGACCGATAGCCTGACAGGAGCTTTCCCGAAGACCTTCGCGCCGGGGGCTACCGAGATCCGGCGGCTCAATTTCGACTACAAAGCCGACGGTGACGGATTCATCATCGGTGCGGTTGGTGCTGCGATCGGGGAACTTCGCCTGCGTGCGCAGGGGCGGCTCGAGGCCGACAAGTCGCTCCTTTTGCAAGGCGGCGTGGAAGTATCGAAGCTCCTTAGCGCCGAGTTGGCGGCTCGCCTGCCCTGGTTGCGGTCCTTGTTCGGCGAGGATGGCCGTCTTGACCTTCCCGTAGTGATTGGCGGACGTGCCGCGGAGCCGAAACTGTCGTTGAGCAATGCGGCGCTCGAACTACTCGCTGCCGCGGAGGCGGGTAAGAGTCCGCGCGTTTACGAACTTGGCTACTACCCGGCCATTGAGATGGACCTTCCCGAACTATCCGGCTCTGGGTTGTTCTAGGAAGTGGGAATCGCGCTGACACTTGCGCTCATCGCGGCCCTCGCCGGGTGGGCTTGGAAACTATCGCGCAAAGCCAAGTTGGAGCGTGCTCTGCGTGAGGTGCCGGGCGGTAGTGTGGAAAGTGCTATCGAGATTTCGTCGTTCAACGAAGTGGACGAGCATCTGTCTCGCCGCCGTTGTATTTGCGGTGGTGGACTCGAGAGTAAGGGCGAACGTTCGGAGCGCCGCGACCCACGGGTATTGCGTGTGGTTCGCGCCGAGTGCCGCCTTTGCGATCGCCGGCAACTGATCTTTTTCGATGTCAGCCGCGTTTACCACTAAAAAATATTGTCTGATCAAGGTCGACCGTGAGGTGTATAGATGGGCAGTCGCAGTGGGAGAAGTTTGGCCGGTAATCGTTGTTGGCGGACGGTAGCGGTAGGGCGGCGGTGAGGCGGCAATGGTGTCTGATGCAACGCCCATAGGTGTTACCGGTGCCTACGTGTTCGACCCGGAACTGGGCGTCTATACCATCTACATGAGCGTGGCGCGCCGTGACAGCGTATTCGTCAAGCTCATGGTCGAGTCCTATGAGGGTATAGGCATTACCCGTTCACTCGATCCTTTCTACGAAGGCGGTCCCGGCGATTGCGAGGCGCGGGGCTTGATGGTCCTGCTCGCGGTTGCCGACGCGGTCGAAGCGGTGGGTCTTCTGATCGAAGAGTTGGTCGCTGAATGCGGCCTTCGCTTGGTCGAACCGAGCGCGGAAGACATCGCACTGTTTAGGACTAACTTGCTCGGCGAACTCGATTTCAGCGGCGCCTGAACGCGAAGGCCACGCCTACGGAAATCGCGTAAAGGATGAGCAAAGGCCCGACCATCAGCAATTGCGACACCGCATCGGGCGGAGTCAGGATAGCGGCCACCACGAACATCACCAGGATTGCGTAGCGCGAATGCTTGATCAGCGTCGTGTGGGTCAGCATTCCTGCCCTCGCTAGAAAGAAAGTGGCGATCGGCATCTCGAAAGTGAGGCCGAAGGCCACCATCAATCTAGAAGTGAAGGATAGGTACTCCGAAATTCGCAGCGTCGGGTCAACTGCGATCTTGGTGTATTCGGCCAGAAAGAAAGGAAAGCCGAAGGGGAACACGATCTCGTAGCAGAATGCCGCTCCGGTCAGAAAAAACAGGGTTCCGAAGACCACGAAACCCCGCGCGTAGACTGCCTCTTTGTGTTTGAGCCCGGGCACCACGAACATCCAGAGTTGGTACAGGATGACCGGCATCGCCAGCGCAGCACCGGCGATTATCGAAACCTTGAGGCGGGTGAAAAAGGCCTCGGCTACGCCGGTGCCGATCACCGACATCCTGATGCCACTAGCTTCGGATGCCATGTTGAGCGGTGCCTGCAAGAACTCGAAAATCCAGGTGGCCTGCGGGTAACAGATAGCGAAGCCGACGACCGTGGCGAGCACGATCCGGACCAGCCGGGTGCGCAATTCGCCCAGGTGCTCGGTGAGGGGCATTTCCAGATCTGCCATGGGGCGCCGGGGTCAGCTTTGCTCGGAGTTTCCGGCTTTGGCCGGGGTGCCGTCGGGCGCATCCAATGGGGAGGGATCGCTCTTGCCGGAGCTTGCTTCGGGGCTTTGAGAAGCTTCAGGCGCAACTTCGGAGTTGCTTTGCTTCACTTCGGTTGGTGGTTCGCCGGCGCCGGAATCCTGCGCGGCCGCTGCTTCGGCTTTCCCGCTGCTCGAGGCACTCCCGGATTCGTTTTCTACCCCGGAATCGCTGCTGTCCGTATCTTTCGCGTTTCCACCGGCACTGCGTACCGCAGCGAGGGCGGATTCATCGCCGGCACCGGCGCCGCTGCGGCGTGCTTGAGTATGGGCTCCGGCGGTTTCAGGGGCCTTATGAGGACGGGTCTGCGCTTCGACCGATTTCTTGACCGCCTCGGTCTCGTCTTCGAGCATACTGCGGGCGTCACTGAGTTCGCTACTGATGTCGGCGGTTGCACGGCGGAACTCCGCCAGCCCCTTGCCCAGGGAGCGGGCCAGTTCGGGCAAGCGTTTGGGTCCCAGCACCAACAGCGCAATGCCGAGTATGATCAGTAGTTCTGTAGGTCCGATACCGAACATGACGGGCCCTTACGCTAGGGTCAGTCCCGGCGACTGTCAACTTGCGGCCCGATTCGGTCCGATTTCCAGCCGGCCGCCGGCTTGCCTGCGGCCGGTATTGCCCCGCGTCTCCGGGTCGCAAGCGGCAGTTTGCCGAACTGCCCGTGGTGGGGTTATGAAAAACGATGCGCAAGACAGGATTGGTCATAGACGGACGTTTTTGCGATCACGACACCGGTGCGGGCCATCCCGAGTGCGCCGAGAGGATCTCGGTTCTGCAATCGTTGCTGTCGGGTCCCGAGTTCGCGGGCATGCCGCGCGTACAGGCGCGGGAAGCACGCCGTAGCGAGTTGGCCGCGGTGCACAGCGACGGCCATATCGAAGCCGTCGCCGCGAGTGCCGGTCGAGCCTCGACTTATTTCGACGCCGATACCCCGGCCTCCGCAGCTTCGTACTCGGCGGCTTTACTGGCGGCAGGGGCCGCCGTGGAGCTGGTGGATGCGGTCGCGGCGGGGAGCCTGGACAATGGTTTTGCGGCGTTGCGGCCGCCCGGGCATCACGCCGAACGCGGCCGGCCAATGGGGTTTTGCTTGTTCAACAACGTCGCTGTTGCTGCCCGGCACTTGCGGGCGCAAGTGGGTCTCGAGCGTATACTCGTAGTCGACTGGGACGTCCATCACGGCAATGGCACGCAGCATTGCTTCTACGACGATCCGTCGGTGATGTACGTCTCCTTACACCAATACCCGTTCTATCCCGGCAGCGGCGCCGCCGGCGAGCTTGGCGAGGGTGACGGCTGGGGTTTTACCGTCAATGTGCCGATGCCCGCCGGAACTGGTGAACAAGACTACCTGGCGGCTTTCTCCCGGTTGATCTTACCGGTGGCTGAACGTTTCGATCCCGGCTTCATCTTGGTATCCGCGGGTTTCGATGCGCATGCGGCTGATCCCCTGGCCGCCATCAATTTGCAGACTGCGACTTTTGCGAAGATGACCGACGCCTTGTCGGGGCTTGCCGACCGTTGCTGTGGCGGCAAAATCGTGGCGCTTCTGGAAGGCGGGTACGATCTGGAAGCTCTGAGCGATTCGGTGTCGGCGGTGATTTCACATTTGCGCGAACCCGCCGTCTTCGAAGCTCCCGACGTCGATGCTAGTGCGGTTCTTCGTAAGACTGCGGCCGCACTCGAGGAACGTTGGGGAAAACTCTGAACCCGTCGCCGTTCGGCGGCAACGAGTTGGGGCGGCGGTCACGATTCCATTCGATATCGCTCTCCGGGTTGCGCTCGCCGTCTCCTGTGAGCCCGCTTGCTGGAGACGCAAGGGGTTCCTGCGGCCTCTGCCACGGGTAGGTCTCGTTGCCGGAAGCGCGTTCGGATTCGTCCGCCGGAGTGGGCGAGGCCGAGGGGAAGGGCAGCATCGCGGGCGCTTCGTCGCTGTTTTGCGCGCCCCAAACCCACAGCGACTGATACTCCGGCGGTTCCGTACCCTCGCGGAAGCACTCGAGATAAGGCGCCTTGGTAAAAGCGTTGGCTCTGAGTCCGGTTTCCGGGTCGATGTTGACGCAGCGTATCCCCTCGGGGATGTCGAAATCCGATACCGGCGTATCCGCCAGCGCCTGCTTCATGAAGTCGAGCCAGATCGGTGCGGCCACGCGCCCTCCGGTTCCAGGCCTCCCCATGCTGCGGGAGTGGTCGTCGTAACCCACCCATACCCCGGTGACCAGTTCCGGCGTGTAGCCGATGAACCAGGCATCACGCTGATCGTTGGTGGTTCCGGTTTTGCCCGCCACCGGGCGGTTGATCGGACGCACCGACCG
>JAJRWY010000263.1 GCA_024276575.1 Candidatus Binatota bacterium | reverse complement strand
GCTCTACAGTTCTCTTGCCATCAGTCGCTACAAGCTCCGCGCGGGCGTCCTGGCACCGTCAGCTCGACACCACTCTCCATATGATTCCCGAAAACAGCACTGCGAAACCGCCTATTTCGGATATCTCCAGCAGAGTAAACATCAGCTTCGCCGCCGCCCGATCGCCGCCGTCACGGATCTGGTTGTCGGTCTCGTTGCTGATTCCGAGCAGCACATACTGGCCAATGGATAGGGCAAAAAAAGCCAAGGGCGCGAGCGTCGCGATGGTGTTCATCCAAGCTGGGAACGCACTCAACGCGGCGAATACTGCCAGCAGCAAGGCGGCAAAAGAGTACGTCAATGCCGCGCGATGGGCGATATCAACATAGTGCGGCGCCATTCCGGCATCGCTCGCACGCATACAGCGATACTTCCACGACCCCGTGAGCAAACCCGACAAGAAGAAGACTCCGGCGGCCAGAAGCGCTGCGGTAGACGCAGTGGTTTCGAGTAGAGTTTCCATTTCAGCCTCTCGCCGCCTCCTGTTTCGCGACGCCTAACCTTGATCAGGCAATATTTCACGGCGAAAACCGCCTCGGGCTCGCGGGCGAGCACGCCACCGGCAGCCGTACTCGCACCCGTCGATGCTCACCCACGCTTGGCTACACTCCGCTCGGCGAACGCTCCACTCGGCCACGGTTGACGCACTCAAACGCGTTTTCGCTCGTGAATTATTCTCCGGTCAAGGTTGACCACAACCCGATTATTTATTACCCCGTGCCAGAGAAGTGACAAGGGAGTCTCCGAAGCGCTAGGCCGAAGCCGTCTGCTGTACCCGCATCGTGTGCTCCGGCGCTAATCCCAAGAATATCGGCCGCTTACAGCCATGTGATACGGTCCTCGATGGCCATGACGATTGCTTGTTTCCTCGTCGTTGCTCTGGCCTCCCAGGCCACGAATCGTTCGTCGCTATACATACGAGCTTCGTAGCCGCCAAAGCGGATATCTTTAAGTGCTTATGGTGCGGACAGCTCCAGTGTCTCTTTCGCTGTTGGCCGACCTCTGTTGGCCGGCCTCTTGCCTAGCGGGAGGGAAGGGGTCTAGACTGCTTTGTGAAGCCGCAGGGTCGCGATCCCGGTGCAAGACTCCCCTTGCCCACGCAATCGTTCCGGGTTGGCCCCGGCCTTGTGCACGGGGGTTACGTGACACCCAGTCTACAGAAAATCTTTGGTTGGCTACCTCGGTCGGTCGTGCTCGCACTACTCGTATCGCTGCCGGCCTGGCCAACACTAGCGGTTGAGCCGCCGCCTCCTGCCTACTGTGGCCGCTGCGTCCTACCGGACAATGGAAGCGGTAGCGCCGATTTACCGCCGCTAGGTTGCGACTACATCATCCCCAACGGCACCATCAGTATTGTCAACGGCTTGCCGCCCGGCAGTGCTATCGATGTAACGCCACGGCTGTACGGTTTTCACTCTATATCACGCACGCCCGGAGGTAATCTCGGCGGCGAGATCGAAACGTTCAACGCGACACTCGATCTCGGAATGTTGGGACTAAGCGGCTTGTCGGGCTTCTCCCGGCTCGTTTCGGTTCCGGTTGGTGTAGAGATACATCTTGCACCAAGATCGCCGGGGGCACCGGTGCAAACTCTGGCAGCCGAGTTGGTCAGTATGAGCGGAGTAATCATCGGCGATCCCGATTTTTGCCTCCTTCAGGTCGACGTCGGAGCCTCGCTAGTCGGAATACCGTCTACGGGCGAGACCACTCTGACCATGCTGCCAGACGGCTCGTTCTCAGTCGATAGCTTCTTTGACACTGCTTATATCATTGACTTCGAGGGCTGCCCTGGCTCGATCCTCGAAACGTACTTGAGCTTTACACTGGGAATCGCACGCCTGCAGGCCGGCTCTGCAATCGATGCTTGTGACGACGTCAACTCATGCACCACCGACTCCTGCAGCGCACTCGACTATTGCCTTCATGTAAACAACACCGACCCCTGCGACGACGGGCTTTTCTGCACCATAGCCGATACTTGCATAGGCGGAGCGTGCAAGAGCACGACCGCGCGAGATTGCAGCGATGGCCTGTCTTGTAACGTAGACTTTTGCGACGACAGCGCGGACCTGTGCCGTCATGTAATCTTGCAGGGCCCACTGGCATGCACCCAGCACGAGACTGTGAAGGCATTGAATACGAACGCCGCCACCGACTCGGGCACCGACACCAAAGTAGCACTGGCAACCAACACGGCCGGCGCATGGATGGCCTTATGGCAATCTCGCGACAGCTTGAGTAGTGGTGTGGGCATAGGGACGGACTGGGATATTCTGTTCTCTTCCTCCACTGACGACGGCGCCACCTGGAGCTTCCCCGCCGTGGTTGACTCCGGTGCGTCCAGCGACAGCGGGGGCGACGCCAGGGTGCGGGTGGCCAGCGACGGCGAAGGCCGTTGGATCGCAGTGTGGAACTCACGCAACTCTCTGCGCACTACCGTCCGCAACGACTTCGACATCTTCTACGCTGTCACTACCGATCGCGGCCTGCACTGGACCGTCCCCACCACACTGAACTCAAATGCCCCCGGCAAGCTAGGAGCCGACCGCCTTCCCGATATCGCTAGCGACGGCGCCGCCACCTGGATGGTTGCCTGGCAAAGCCTCGACCCCATGGCCGGCACCCTCGGCATCGACCCGGATCTTCTCTATTCGATTTCCACCAACGGCGGCGCGACTTGGAGTCCGGCGGCCCCGCTCAACATCAATGCCGGCGTCGACACCGGCATCGATTCCTTCGTCGATATAGAAAGCGGGGGCGGCGGCACCTGGATGGCCACTTGGTTCTCCAAGAGTTCCCTGGGCGGAACGATCGGTACCGACACCGACATACTCTCGGCAGTCTCCACCGACAACGGGGCAACTTGGTCGCCGCCACGGCCGGTCGATTCCTTTGCCGCTGCGCAGGCTTCGAGAGACAAGTTTCCGCGCCTGGCAACCGACGGCAATGGAGTATGGATGACGCTGTGGGCATCCAAGGCCACGCTCGGGGGATCAATCGGCAGGGACTTCGACATCCTGGTATCGGTATCGACCGACAACGGAACGAGTTGGAGCACGGCGGCACCGGTCAACACCACGGCCTCGGGGCCTGCGGCCCTGGATAGCTTCCCATACATAGTCACCGATGGGCTCGGAACCTGGATGGCAACCTGGCACTCCAAGGACACTCTGTCCGGCAGCATCGGCATCGATAAAGATGTGCTGTACGCCTTTTCCTACGATCGCGGCACCACCTGGACAGCGCCGATGCCTCTCAATTCGAACGCCGCGGTCGATAGTGGCGACGACAAGTTCGTAAGCACGGCCTCCGACAAAGCAGGGACATTCATCTCAGCTTGGACCTCCAACGACAGCCTGGGCCAAAGCATCGGCAGCGACTTCGACATCCTCACCGCGGCTTCCCACTGCCAGTGTCTGAACACGACGACTACCAGCAGCACCAGCACTACCACTACGGCCGTATCCGTAACGACCAGCTTTACCACCACGACCTGGCTATCGCAGGCGCAGCCTTGTGGATTCTCGCGCGCCCCGGCCTGTGACGGGAGTTGCCCGCTTGCCTCGCATGCCTGCGTCGAGGCGGCCACCGGCGAGTGCCACTGCCAGGATTTCGCTCCCGATCAGCCACCGTCATGCGGGGCTTTGGCCCCCCTCCCGCAGTGTTGGGGTGCGTGCCCTCCCGGAAAAAGTTGCGTGCACGATGCTTCCTTGGACACTTGCACCTGCACATTCAACCCCGTAACCGTCGATCTTTGCGGAGATGCCGCCGTACCGCAATGCGACGGCGGCTGTCTGAATCCGTTAGAAACCTGTATGGATACCGAGGCCGGATATTGCGCTTGCCAGGTGATTCCCATCCCCTGTGGGGATTTCGTCGGTGCTCCGCTGTGCTGGGGTGAGTGCCCGCCTCTGCAAGCCTGCGTGGAGGAGCTAGGCGTCGGATCGTGCGTATGCCGCAAGACGGGCCCGGCGCTGTAAATGAGGATTCGCCCAGGGCAGAACTGCTTCCAAAACGACTGCGCAAACACTCACATCAACTTCTGCGACTCACCCATACCGGCAGGTGTATTCGGCCCTACATCCCTGCCTTTCGCCGGAGACATCGCCTTGCACGGAGCTGTCGCAGGGGCCATGCGGATGCCGGACTAGCCGGCTGCAGTAATCAGAACCAACTCGTTTTGGTCCGTGTGTTCGAATACTTTTGAGTATATTTCCACGATGGTCGTTTCTGAATACGACAACTTGCCGTTTCCTACAGTGATTCGCTGTCGAAACTCGGTCGTACGCGCATTGCCCCGCATGAAGGGAGACTGGACGATTTGCCAGTCCCGGTGGTCGAGTCCGGCCGACACTTCTAGGATGAGACTTCCGTCGTCTTCCTTCTTACCGTCGTAGCTTCCACCGGCGAGCACGGCGACTGCGCGGGGAATCACCAGAGAATGCATGATCAGACGGCTTTTCGCATCCCACATCCAGTATCCGGTTTCATCGTGAAACACCTTGTCGTCCGACTTTCGTTGAACGATCTGGCGGTAATGAAGAACCGCCAACACCTGTGACTCGGCATTGGTAACGTCGCCAATGGCGCTGAAGGTAATGGTCTCATAGTAGGGGTTGTTCTCCGATCCGTCCGGCTCCGGCGCGACATCGACGCCCTTATTGCCCTCCCATACTCCGATCAGTCCCGCCAACGGACCGTAATCAATGCTTTCGTTGTCGCTCATTCGTCGTCCCTCTTCACAAGTGCATCCGCACTCGCTTCCCGTGTCGTTGTTTCTGCTGCTAGCCCGCATTATTCATGAAACCTCTGCTACGAGCCTCAATCGCCCGCAATCTCGGCCCGTGCTCGCTTTTCGGCCCTCGACGTACTGTTAGTACGCCTGCGGGCCTCATCGCTGCGCTTGGGCCGATCTCACGGG
>JAJRWY010000262.1 GCA_024276575.1 Candidatus Binatota bacterium | reverse complement strand
GCCCGCAATCTCGGCCCGTGCTCGCTTTTCGGCCCTCGACGTACTGTTAGTACGCCTGCGGGCCTCATCGCTGCGCTTGGGCCGATCTCACGGGCGCTTGCGACTCTCGCGACGAGGTTTCATGAATAATGCGGGCTAACGCCTGTTGTACAGCCATCCCTCCCGGCTTGCCCGGCCGCCTGCTATCCAGTGCCTATCCAACCCGGTCCGGGGCTTCCTTTTTGTTGTTCCCCATGCCTTTGGATATACTCACAATTCGATGTCTTCCAAACGCCCGGTAGCAAAAACCCTTTTAGTCGTCTTCACGGCCGCTGTAGCGATCTCGCTGCTGTCTCTGTACCCCGGCCCAACGCAGGTCGCCTCGGCGGCGCGCGACACCTACGAGAGCTTGCAGACTTTCTCGGACATCATTGCGATCGTCCGCAAGAATTACGTCGAGGAACTCGAGACCAAGGACCTAGTCGAAGCCGCCATCCGCGGCATGGTCTCGTCGCTGGATCCGCACAGCGCCTATCTTTCCCCGAGCGAGTACAAGGAGCTGCAGATCGATACCCATGGCGAGTTCGGAGGCTTGGGTATCGAAATTACGCTCAGGGACAAGATTCTGACCATCGTGACGCCCATCGACGGCACCCCGGCTTTTCGCGCCGGGGTTCACCCGGGGGATCAGATCATCAAGATCGACGGTGAGTTGACCAAGGATCTTACGCTTCAGGACTCGGTCGACCGCATGCGCGGTAAGCCGGGGACTTCGGTAACCCTGTCCCTGTGGCGCGAGGGGGCCGACGCCTTGATCGACGTGACCATCGTGCGTGAGATCATTCATGTAAATAGTGTCAAGCGTCGGCAGCTTCTCGAGGGCCGTTACGGTTACATTCGCTTGGTTACCTTTCAGGACGGATCGGCTTCGGAGTTGGCGTCGGGCCTACAAGAGTTGCGCGAGGAAGCCGGCGGCGAACTCGACGGGGTGATTCTCGACTTGCGTTATAATCCCGGTGGTTTGTTGCAGCAGGCGGTGCGTGTAAGCGGGTTGTTCCTCGATGCGGGACTTATCGTCAGTACCAACGGACGTGTTGAAGGCCAAAATCATAAGTTCTTTGCCCAGGCCGAGGGCACGGAGCCGCTCATTCCTACCATCGTGATGGTCAACAAGGGCTCGGCCAGCGCCTCCGAGATCGTAGCGGGGGCCTTGCAGGACCATAAACGTGCGCTCGTAGTTGGCAGCACCAGTTTCGGTAAGGGCTCAGTGCAAACCGTGCTGCCGCTGGAAGGAGGCCGTGCTTTGCGGCTTACGACGGCGCGTTACTACACGCCGAGCGGGCGTTCGATTGCCGACAAGGGTATAACTCCCGACCTCGAAGTAGAGCAGGAACCGCTGGCGACTGTCCTTGCTTCGGGTGCCGAAGAGGACAGTGACGGCAAGGGTGGCGAACGGCAGGATGCCGTCGACGGCGGTGCGGCTGATCACGACGCTGGGAAGCCGGGCGCGGATGGAGACGACGGCAAGAAGGGCGGCGGCGCTTCGAAAGCGGTTGATGACGGCGGTGCAGCCGAAGGGACCGGCGGTGCAGCCGCGGGTAAGGACGCTGCGGTCGAAGGGGCCGGTGGCGGCACTCAAGACGGCGGACGAGAAAGTGACTCGGAGGACTCCGAGGGCGGCGCTACGGCCGAGCCCGGGTTGCGGTCGCCTCATTCGATGGTTGACCCGGAAAAAGATGCGCAACTGAGGGCCGCGTTGGAACTTCTCGACGGCTGGCACGGAGACATCGAGCAGGTGGGAGCTACCGGCGGCTTCGACCTTGCCGCAGCCAAAGCCGCGCATGGGATTACCGAGGATACGGACCTCGCCAAAGCGAACGGCGGTGGCTCCGTTCACGCGGCGCATGACAGCGATTAAGGGCGGCTGAAACCGTGGAGTTTGCTGCTGCCGACGGCGAAGAACTCCCGCTCAGTGTCGGCGAACTGATCGGGTTGCTGCAAATCACCCTGGAAGAGAATTACTCATCAGTGTTGGTTGCGGGCGAACTGACGAGTTTCTCGAAACCGATGAGCGGCCACTGCTACTTCACCTTATCGGATGCGGACGCAGCTATTGACGGGGTGATGTGGCGTGGCGACGCGCGCCGCTTGAGCTTCAAACCAGAGACCGGCGATCAAGTGGTGTGCCGGGGTCGTATCGGCGTCTATCCCAAACAAGGCCGCATGCAGTTGTACGCTGTGGCGATGAAGCCGCTTGGTGAGGGCGCTGCGCAAAAGGCTTTCGAGCGGCTCAAACGGAGGCTTGCCGGGGAAGGACTTTTCGATGAGTGCCGCAAGCGCAGGCTGCCCTTTCTTCCTCGGACCGTAGGGATAGTTACTTCACGCAGCGGTGCTGCTTTGCATGACATCTTGACTACGTTGGCGCGGCGCTTTCCACCGTTGCGAGTGGTGCTGGCGCCGGCCACAGTGCAAGGCGACGGAGCGGCTGATGAGATCGTGGCGGCGCTTGCCGATCTGGCTGCTTGGGGCGGGGCCGATGTGGTGATCGTGGGCCGTGGCGGCGGCGCTGCCGAAGACCTTGCCGCTTTCAACGAAGAGAAAGTCGTTCGTGCCGTAGCGGCTTTTCCGGTGCCGGTGGTCTCTGCGGTAGGGCATGAGGTCGATGTTTCTTTGTGCGACCTTGCGGCGGATCATCGAGCCGCCACGCCGACCGCGGCGGCCGAAGCAGTCGTGCCCTTGTATGTGGAACTCGACGAGCAGCTTTCGCAGTTGGAGCAAAGACTGCTTGCGGCGGCGCGGCGTGGCATCGACTACCGCCGGCAGCGTGTTGCCGCGGTGCGGGGGCGCTTGCGCGATCCGGCACTGAGCGTAGCTGCGTTGCGGCAAAGCGTAGACACCATGGGGCGCCGGCTCGAGCGTTCTTTGTCACAGCGGCATCGCGGCGCGCAGATGCGCCTTGCGGCCGCCGAGTCGAAACTTCATGCACTAAACCCATCGGCGGTGCTTGACCGCGGTTATGCGCTGGTGCGCCGCTTCGACAGATCCGGGCGTGGCTTGGGAGATGGCGGCGAAGGGAGCTTGGTTCGTAGCGCCGGGGAGATCGAACGCGGCGAAGAGTTGCAGTTGCGCTTTAGCCGGGGAGGGGCCGATGTCCGCGTGCTCGAAGTACATGACGACTGAACCCGCTTCGAAAGCGGTTGATAATATCGCCGTACGGCTGGTGGGATCGCGCATCGTAGAGGTCGTTGGGGACGTGGGGGCCTTGTTACGCTTGGCTGTGGGCTGTTTGAAAGGGCGGGTCTTTGTCCCCGCATTTGCAGCCGCTCTTGCCTGCTCGATTGCGGTTTTGGTGCTGCCGGCCTCCGCACAGGCGCCCGGTGTTGAAGGACCCGGCTTCTACATGGTCATGGACCCTGAAGTGATCTATCCGGGCGCGATCGTACGCATTGTCGCGGCGGCTCCGCCGGGGGCCGAACAAGGCCGGGGTCGTATCGCCGGCCGCGAGTTCCGGGGCTTTCTCGAAGGGAAGCTTTTCTGGGTTTATTTCGCCGTCGACCTCGATACTGCGCCGGGCCCCTACCGCCTGGAATACGAGATCGGTGAGCGCAAGGGTGAGCGCCTGGAGACCGTACGTCCGCGCAGTTTCGAAGAAGAGCGAATCGAGGTGGCTCCGGAGTTCGTTGAGCTGGGCGAGCTTACCCTGGCCCGTGTGGATGCGAAGAAAGCACGTCTGGAGGAACTATGGCAGAAGGTAACGCCCAAGCGTTTGTGGGGGCGTTCTTTCATCAGTCCGGCTGCCGGTAAGCTGGGCTCCCCGTTCGGGTTGCGCCGCATATTCAACGGCCGTCCGCGTAGCCCGCACTCAGGCTTGGACGTGAAGGCAGCCGAGGGAAGTGCGGTCAGGGCGGCGAACGCGGGCAAGGTAGTGCTGGCCGAGGAGCAGTTCTTCTCCGGCAAGCTCTTGGTGATCGACCACGGGCTGGGACTCTACACCTACTATGCGCACTTGTCTGAGTTTACAGTCGAGGCCGGCGATGATGTAGAGCGCGGCACCGTGATCGGCAGAGTCGGGTCGAGCGGCCGTGCGACCGGGCCGCATCTACATTGGGGGGCTAGGTTGATGGGTGCGCGTGTCGACCCCATCACTTTGCCTGGTTTCGTAACAGCGGGAGCGGCACCGTCGGGATCGCGATGGGACTGAGTTCGTTGTCCCGTGTAAACGGCTTGTTGCTGGCCGGAGGCCGCTCCCGCCGCTTCGGATCCGATAAGCGCTTCGCATCTTTCGGGCGTGTCAGCATGGTTGAACGGGGTTTGCGTAAGCTCGTGGCTGCGGTGCCGGGCAGTGTCTTCGTAGCTCCGGGCACCAACCCCGAGACCGTTCCCGGCGCGGCTGCGCACACGGTAATACGCGACGAGCGGCCCGGCGCGGGCCCTCTTGCGGGCATAGTTCCGGCTTTGCGAAAATCACCGCAGGGTCTGCTGGTACTGGCCTGCGATGTTCCCAACGTAGCGGCATCGACGCTGGAGAGCCTGCTGCTGTTGGGTTTGCGCTACGGGCGCCCGGTGGCGCCACGTGGGCCGCGCGGTTGGGAACCGCTGGTCGCCTACTATCCCCGGGGGGTTTTGACCGCCCTGGAGGCTGCGCTAAGAGGGGGGCTGTTGTCCGCTCAACCGTTACTTGACCGTCTCGGCAGCATTGCGTTGCTCGGGACTGCGGCTGGGCGATTGAGTAACGTCAACCGGCCTGCGGATCTGCTGCGGGCCTTGGAGTTAGAAGCGAAAGGTGGCGGCGCGCGACAAAAAGAAATCTGAAGCCGGCGACAGCGGCGAACTTGATTTCGAGCAAGCGATGGCGCAGCTCGAAGAAACGGTAAGGAGTCTCGAATCGGGTGACGTGCCCTTGGAGGAGTCTCTGCGGGCCTTTGAGCGTGGCGTTGCTCTAGTCCGGCTGCTGCACGAGCGCCTGGATTCGGTGCAACAGAAGATCGAAGAGCTAGTGCGTGGCGCCGATGGCGAGATCGAGACCAAAGCGCTTGATTGAGTGGCGACGGAGCCGGGGAGAACGGCCATGACCGATGTCTCCGCCTACCGCTGTAGTGCGTCGGATCTGCACGCGTTGATCGAGCAGGCGTTGGCTCGATATTTTGAGGCGCGTTTCGCAGGACTGGCCGCTGACCCGCTGTACGACGCTGCGGCCGGTGCTATCCGCCCGGGTGGCGGGAAGGCCGGCCGGGCAACCGGCGGAGATGCCGGCGCGTTCGGTACGAAGCAACTGCTCGAGGCCATGCGCTATAGTCTCTCGACTCCCGGAAAGCGTCTGCGCCCGATGCTGCTACTTGCGGCTGGTGAAGCTTTCGGTGCCCAGCGGGCCTCGCTGATGCCTTTCGCCATGGCGATGGAGATGATCCACGCCTACTCTTTGATTCACGATGATTTACCCGCCATGGACGATGACGATCTACGCCGCGGGCGGCCCAGCAATCACATCGTCTACGGTGAGGGCATGGCGATCCTGGCCGGTGATGCCTTGCTCACCGAGGCTTTCTCGTCGATGGCGGCTGCGCCGGTAGCGGCGAAGCTGTCGTTGCGCGTGAATGCGGAGATCGCACGGGCGGCAGGTATCGGGGGCATGGTCGGGGGGCAGGCAGCCGACTTGCTTGCTGAAGGTAAGGAGCCGTCACCGGAGATCCTGCTGTCCATTCATGCCCGCAAGACCGGTGCGCTGATCCGGGCGTCGGTGCGTGCGGGCGCGATACTTGCGGCGGTCGAAGAGCCCGTTTTGGCTGAGTTGACGGCGTTTGCGGAAGGTTACGGCCTTGCGTTCCAGATCGCAGATGACATCAAGGATGAAGTTGCGCCGATCGAACTGAGCGGGAAACGAGGAGGGGGCGACCGGGCGGCGGGCAAGCTTACTTACCCCGCAGTGTTCGGTATCGAGGCTTCGCGCGAGCGCTGCAGGCTCGAACTCGAAGCCGCACTCGGCCGGCTCGTGCCGTTCGAGGCCCGTACCGGCTTGCTCGAGCATGTGGCACGCGATTCAGTCGCGCCGGCCTTTCTCTGAGCCCTTCGGCGATGGCCAAGTTACGGCGAGCCGACGAGTTGGTGGTGGCGGCGGGCTTGGCCGCCGACGTCGATGAAGCTGCGCGCTTGATCCTGGCCGGACTCATCCACTGCCCGGGACGGCGTATCGAAAAGGCCGGCGAAAGCATTGCCGAGCAGACCGAACTATCGCTCAAGCGGCGCAAGCGTTTCGTGTCCCGTGGTGGGGAGAAGCTTGACCATGCGCTTTCGCATTTCGGCATCAGGGTCAAAGGCTTGGTGTGTCTCGATGCCGGTTGTTCGACCGGGGGCTTCAGCGACTGCCTTTTGCAGCGCGGAGCCCGTCTGGTCTATGCGGTTGATGTCGGTTACGGGCAACTGGCCTGGGAACTGCGTAATGATCCTCGAGTATCGGTTCGCGAGCGAACCAATATACGCAAGCTGCGAAGCGACGACCTCGATCCCCGGCCCGGTTTTCTATGCGCGGACCTGTCCTTTGTCTCACTGCGCTCGATGCTTGCCCAATGCCTGAGCTTGGTATCGGGTGACTGGTCGATGGTGTTGCTGGTCAAGCCTCAGTTCGAGCTTTCGCGTGAGCATCTGCTAAAGGGTGTAGTGGTCGACCCCGAAGCCAGGGCTTCTGCCGTTGCCGCCGTCCGTGCCCGGGCTGAAGAGTTGGGTATGCGCTACAGCGGCAGCGTAGAGTCACCCATAAGGGGCGCCGACGGCAACCGGGAATACTTGCTCTGGTTTCGCCGGCAATAGCAGCAGAGGGGGTAGCGGCGGGCCGGAGCGTGCGCCCGCCCACGGGCCTGGGCGCGGCGGTTCAAGGTGGAAGGATCGCAGCGCGGCAGTGAGGCAGTGAGAAGATAGCGGGTAGCGATTTCCTGGGAAAAGTAGCTACCCGTCCCCTACTGTTCGCTTAGCCGGCTTCTTCAGGAAAACATCCAGGGGTGGGCGGCGAATATGCCGGCTGCGACTGCTGCGCCGGCCGCCAGTGCGGTCCAGGGCAGTTCCGAGGAGATCAGCCGGGTGCGTCCTGCGGTAATCGCAGCGAATGGAATCAGCGAGGTTTCCGAAAAAAATTCAGCAAGCTCCGGGTCTTCGCGTTTGCGTGCGTCCTGATGGGCACAACCCACAAAGCAAAACAGCACGAAGCCCCCGAAGAAGGCCAGGGCGGCGGGGCTGCAGTCGACCAGCAGGTGGGATGCTGCCCACAAGGCCAAGCCCATATCCATAGGGTGGCGAGTGATACGCGTGAGCCCGTAGGCGCGCTTCTTGGCTCCGGGGACGAAAGACAGGGGGCTAGCCTGAGTCAACGAGGCGATGACTACCGTGAAAGCCAGGCCTGCCAGCAGTAGTGCTGCCAGCGCTACCGGAGAGCCGCTGTCGAGTTGCCAGCCGCGGCCGCTTCCATGGTAGGCGGCGATATAAGCGCCCACCAGAGGTACGAAAGTGAGAAACGAAACTATCGAGTAAGCGATCTTGAAGCCGCCGTCACCGAGCGCCGCGAGCAGGGGAGGGCGGAGCGGCCGGGTCGTCAAGGCGATATGAGTGCCTCCGAAGAGCAGCCACCATACGGTAATAGACATCCAATCCGGCATGAGATTCCCTCCTTGAACAGTGTCTCCGGTCTATGATCCTACGCTTCCTAGCCGGGTTTGGAGGTGGCCGCGTCTACCCGCTCCATCCAAGATTGTACGGAACCGCGTTGCTCTATGACACGCGCCCCTTCGTCAGCACCGGAAATAGCTTTGAGCTGTGCGAACAGCGCTATGTCGGCGAGGCTCAGTTCGGCGCCGATGAGAAAATCTCGCTTACCGAGAAGTCCGGCGATGGCATCGGCGTGACGGCTAAGGTCCGCGATGACTTGATCGAGAGATTTTCTTCCCAATCCCTGCTTGTCGAGCACCGTCTTCATGTGTCGTGGAACGATGAAGGCCGCCACGCGCGCGAACAGGGCAGTATCATTTAAGCATAACACGGGTATCCAGCGCTGCGCATTGTGAGGCAGCGTGAAACGGAGGTACATTTCGTAGAAATAGAGACTTTCGTCGGCCCAGTCCTCCAGCGTGTGGCACAGGGCCCGTTCGGTGGGATCCCGGGGCAGCAACGGCGGATCCGGGAACCGCTCCTCCAGGTAGTGGGCGATGTCGGTGGAATCGGCGATGAAGCGGCCATCGTGCTCGATGGCCGGTAGCTTGCCGGCTGGATTGATCTTCTTAACCCCCATCGCGGCCTGCTGCATGGAGATCTCATGGACTTGGTACGCCACGCCTTTGTAGTGGAGAATGCGTCTGACCTTGTCGCAAAACGGTGAAATCTCGAACTGATGAAGCGTGATCATTGAGTATTGCTCCGCCTTGCTGCCGGGTTTCCGGACTTTTGGCAGCTTGTTTCCCCTAGTCCCAAGCCCCTCGTGACTTTGACTTACCGCACGTACGATACTAGCGTCAAGGATTCACCGAGGGCAATACCATGGCAAGAGTAACCGTAGAAGACTGTCTCGAAAAGATCCCTAACCGCTTCATGCTGGCTTCCGTTGCGGTCAAGCGGGCGAAAATGCTTCTTCAGGGCGCCCGCCCGCTGGTGGAGACCGACAACAAAGACGTGGTGACTGCTTTGCGCGAGATTGCGCTCGGTAAAGTCGCTCCCGTCGCTCCGGTGGACTCTTTGGTGCCGGAAGATTCTGCGGGCGGTGATTCTGGTCTCGAGTAGACGGCCGGGGCCGTAGTGCTTACTTCTTCTGTTCTTCTCCATCCTTTCCATCCTTGGTTTCATGCGTACCTTACGTGTCGTTTGCGACGTCCGGACGCTAGGCCGCAAGCGTCGTTAACGGCTTTGCGTTATAATTGTGCGCGATGAGTGCAGAGGACGGCAAAGGGGTGGTTGCGGAGGAAAAGCCCGACGGCGCGGACGAGCTTGAAACCGTAGATTTAGAAGTTCTCGATCCCGAAGCTCCGGCCCAAGCAACACTTGCCGTAAGCACGGGGCCGGACGATGCAGATGACGCCGGGCCGGTTGCCGCCGTACCCGCCGCGACCTCCGGGGCCACCGGCGCCCTGGTCCCCAGCGATGCACTGTCGCGTTACCTGGCGGAGATCCGCCAATACGATGTTCTATCGCGCGAAGAGGAACACGAGATCGCGGTTCGCTACTACGAGGAAGGTGATCCTGACGCAGCGGCGAAACTGGTCACCGCCAATCTTCGCCTAGTAGTGGTAATAGCGCGGGAGTACCAGCGCGCCTTTCGAAATCTTCTCGACCTCATCCAAGAAGGCAATATCGGCCTACTCGAAGCCGTCAAGCAGTTTGATCCCTATCGTGGTGTACGATTCCCTTCATACGCGGTTTGGTGGGTGCGTGCCTATATCATTCGCTATGTGATGAACAATTTCCGTATGGTCAAGCTCGGGACCACGCAAGCCCAGCGCCGCTTGTTCTTCAACCTGCAAAAGGAGAAGGCGCGATTGGAAGCGCAGGGCTTCAAGCCCACATCCAAGCTCATCGCCGAATCGTTGGGGGTCAAAGAAAAAGAAGTAATCGAGATGGATCAGCGGATGTCGGGGGGCTCCGAAGTTTCCACCGACACTCCGCTGCAGGATGACGGCGGTGCAACGATGATGGATCTGATCGCCGACAACTCGGAGAACGCCGAGCACGATGTTGCCGAAGGGGAGTTCTACTCGTTGATGCGCGACAAGCTTCGCGAGTTCGAAAAAGGTTTGGAAGGCCGCGAACTCGAGATATTCAAGGAGCGGCTGTTGGCCGAGGATCCGCTTACCCTACAGTCGTTGGGCGAGCGCTACGGAGTCAGTCGCGAACGGGTGCGGCAGATGGAGGCGGCTCTCAAGAAGCGTTTGCGAGAGTTCTTGGTCGAGCAGGTCCGCGGAATCGATGAAGTCAACCTTTGACGTGGAGGCGGGGAGCCGGGCGTGGTAGGCTTGAGTGCGTGAGCGACCAAACTACCGCGGCCATGGTGGTGATCGGCAACGAGATCCTCTCGGGTAAGATCGTAGACAGCAACTCCCCCTTTCTGGCACGAGAGTTGCGCGAACTCGGAGTGCAGCTTTCGCGTATCGTGGTGGTTCCCGATGAAATCCCGGTGGTAGCCGCAGCGGTGCGGGACTGTTCGCGGAGCTTTGATTGGGTATTTACTTCCGGCGGCGTCGGCCCGACTCATGACGACATTACCATCGAGGCCGTGGCTGCGGCCTTCTCTGTTCCGGTGGTAGAAGACGCCGAGTTACGCCAGAGCATACTGTCGATGGCGCACGACAAGCCCTCGGAGCATCTGTTGAAGATGGCGCGTATCCCTTCGGGCGCTGAACTCATTCACGGCGAGGACAGAATCTTTCCGGCCTTACGGATCGAGAACGTTCATATCCTGCCCGGAATCCCACAGTTGTTCGAGGCGAAACTCGTCGAGATGCGCGAACGTTTTCGCAGTAGCCCTTACCACCTGCGCGAGATTCTAGTCGCCCGGGCGGAAACTACCATTGCCGGATATCTCGACGCTACACTCGCGGCATTCCCCGAGTTGATGCTGGGTTCTTACCCGAGCATGTCGAAGGCGGAGTACCGGGTGAGATTGACCCTCGAGTCCAAAGACGAGGCTTATGTGGACGGAGCACTCGAGGATTTGGTGTCGCGCATGCCGGAAGGATACGTGGTCAAGATCGAAAGTTGAGAGGGGATGCTTGAGCGGGTTTGTCAATCGGCCGGGGCTGAGCTACAAATTGCGCTCTATCTTCTTGATATTAAAGCGTTTGAGAGGGGCTGACAATGAAGAGGCAGCAAAATTTCGTCCTGGTTCTAGTTTGTATCGTAAGTCTCGCGAGCCTGAGCGGTTGCGACATGATCGCGAGCTATTTTCGTGCGCAGCGTGCTGCGGTTCAGTGGGAAGGGGATATCAAAGAGATCGCCTTCGAGAAACTCGAGAAGGATGGGAAAGTCTTCGATATCGAGTTGCGTTCTCGTATCGACTATCCGGTGGATGAAGTCTGGGCCGCGGTCAAGAAACCGGAGTTGCTTGCCCAGTACAGTGATCAGTACAAGAAGAGCGAGCTGATCAAAGATGAGGGCAACGTCAAGGAACTCGAGATACACATGATGGCTCTCGACAATCTCCAGGCCCTGACTATCCGAATGGAATTCGACGATGCAGCCCACCGTGCGACGATCAAGACGCTGGCCTCGACCATTGCCGATATCGAGGGCAGCTATACCTTGACCCCTTCGCCGGACGGGACCGAGACGCTGTATGTTTACAAGGCCAAACAGACCGACAAGGTGGCCTTGCCGATTTCCACCGACGTGCAGCGTAGCGCGATTCGTGAGAGCTTCGTCAATCAGATCCGCGCTTTGAAGAAACAACTGGGCGGCTGATCCGAACTCGGTATCAACACCGGCCGGTCTTGTTATACTAAAGGGCCGTTCCGTTGGGGCGGCCCTTTTTCATGAGAATCGACAGCGCTGAATTCTGGGCGGCGGCGGCCAGTCCCGAGGCTATACCGCCGGCCCGTCATGCGGAGATTGCGTTGGCGGGACGCTCCAACGTCGGCAAGTCTTCACTGATCAACAAGATGACCAAGCGGCGCCGCCTAGCCCGCACCAGCCGTACTCCCGGTTGTACCCGCGGCCTGGTCTTTTTCGAGATAAATTCCGAATTGACGCTGGTCGATCTGCCGGGCTACGGCTACGCCAGCCGTTCGCAGCAGGAGCGCGCCGCTTGGAAGCGGCTGGTCGAGTACTATCTGGAGACCCGGGAGGAACTGGCGGGCATGCTGGTGCTGGTGGATGTGAGGCGGGGCCCTGAGGCTGAAGAGATGGAACTGGCCCGCTTCCTGGAAAGCCGCGGCATTAGCTATGCCTGGGTGGCGACCAAGTCGGACAAGCTCAAACGTTCGAAGCTTGCTGCGGCCCGGTCGCGTTTGTCCGAGCGTCTGGCGCCGGCGCGCGTTCTTTCCACTTCGGCGGTCAAGGGCGAAGGTCTCGACGCCGTATGGGCCTGGGTCGAGGCTGCTGTAGCCGACGGTCTCGATGGCTGATTTCCTCAAACTGTTTCGACCTACGCAGTGGGTGAAGAACGCCTTCGTGCTGGCGCCGCTGGTGTTTTCCAATCAGTTCACCGATCCGGTGGCGCTCGGCTGCGGCTTCCTGGCTTTTGTCGCGTTTTGCATGGCGTCGAGCAGCGCTTACGTCGTCAACGACGTGGTCGATGCCGAACGCGATCGTGAACATCCCCTGAAACGTATGCGGCCGGTGGCTGCAGGCCGCATCAGCAAGCGGTCGGCGCTGGTCGCGGCCGGCCTTCTTACCCTGGGAGGCCTGGGCCTGAGTCTTGTCCTGGGTCTGCAGTTCACCGCTTTCGCCACCGCCTATGTGGTGCTGCAATTCGCATACTCGGCCTTCTTGAAGAAGATCGTATTCATCGATGCGGTATCGATATCCGCCGGTTTCGTGCTGCGCGTGGCCGCGGGGGTGGTGGCTGTGGATGCGAGGATGTCGGGGTGGATGTTCGTATCGACTTTTCTGCTCGCGTTGTTCTTGGCGCTGGCCAAGCGCCGCCAGGAGTTGGCGATGTTGGGTGAAGCGGCCGGACGGCACCGCTCGGTGTTGAGCCACTACCGCCAAAAACCCCTCGACTTTGCGATATTCGCGCTGGCTGCGGCGACGGTTGCGGTTTATGCGGACTACTCTTTTTCTTCGGAAGTCGCCGCAAGACTGGGTACCGACCGGCTCTTTTTGACGCTCCCTTTTGTGGTCTTTGGGGTTTTCCGTTACCTATTCTTAGTTTACAGGCGTGCACAGGGTGACGATCCAACTGCGGCTTTGCTGGGCGACCGTTTATTGCAGGCTTCGGTGCTGCTCTGGGGACTTACTGCCATTGCAGTGTTGTCGGCTTGAGCGGTCGTGCGTGCGTGAAGGCCTCACCGGGGACTCACGAAGGCCTGTTGTGGAGGCTTCATGCCTAAGGTGGTGTAGCTTCCCGGCTCCGCAGTTCGAAAGCCGTCCGTAAAAGCCGCACTGTTAAAGCGATGCTCACGAAACTCGCAAAAAAAATCTTCGGAACCCCGAGCGGGCGTTATCTCAGGAAACTGCGCCCCGTTCTCAACCGCGTCAATGGCTTCGAGCCTGAGATAGAGAAGCTCGACGATGCCGCCTTGGCGGCTAGCACCGCCCGTTTCCGGGAGCGGCTCGACAATGGAGAGCCGCTCGACGACATTCTTCCCGAGGCCTTTGCAGTGGTGCGGGAAGTTTCTCGCCGTGTCCTCGGCATGCGCCACTTCGACGTACAGATCCTCGGCGGTTATGTGTTGCACAAGGGTAGCATTGCGGAGATGCGAACCGGTGAGGGCAAGACGCTGGTCGCCACACTGCCGCTTTACGCCAATGCTCTATCCGGCCGCGGTGTGCACCTAGTTACGGTCAATGACTACCTTGCCAATCGCGACGCCAAGTGGATGGGCAAGATCTATAGTTTTCTCGGGCTCGACGTCGGCATTATCTACGGCAACATGGACGAAGCCGAGCGTGTGAGAGCCTATCGTTGTGACATCACCTATGGGCAGAACAACGAGTTTGGTTTTGACTACCTGCGCGACAACATGAAGTTCTCGGTTAGTGATTTCGCGCAACGCGAGCTTCACTACGCGATAGTCGACGAAGTCGACTCGATCCTGATCGATGAGGCGCGCACGCCGTTGATCATCTCGGGACCGGCCGACGAATCCACGGAAAAGTACTACACCATCAACCGCCTCATTCCCCGTCTCAACGGTGAGGAAGACTACCTGATCGACGAGAAGCTCAAGACCGCAACCCTGACTGAAGAAGGCGTTGCCAAGGTGGAGAAACTTCTCGGGATACCTAATCTCTACGACCCTTCGGCTATCGAATTCTTGCATCATGTGAACCAAGCCTTGCGCGCCCACGCGATCTACAAGCGGGATGTGGATTACATGATAAAGGACGGTGAGGTGGTCATCGTCGATGAGTTTACGGGACGTTTGATGACGGGGCGCCGCTGGAGCGACGGTCTCCACCAAGCGGTCGAAGCCAAGGAAGGGGTGAAGATAGAACGCGAGAACCAGACGCTCGCGACCATCACCTTCCAGAACTACTTCCGCATGTACGACAAGTTGGCCGGCATGACCGGCACCGCGGCTACCGAAGCGGAGGAGTTCGAGAAGATCTACGCGCTCGGGGTCATCGAGGTTCCGACCAACCGTCCGATGATACGCATCGATCATCCTGATGTTGTCTACAAGACCGAGCGCGAGAAGTTCTCAGCGGTGATAGACGAGATAGAGGAATGCCATGAGCGCGGACAACCCGTACTGGTCGGGACCATCTCGATCGAGAATTCCGAGCGCTTGTCGGCGTTGCTCAAGAAACGCGGAGTGCGCCATCACGTACTGAATGCCAAGCATCACGAGAGTGAGGCCGAGATCGTGGCTCAGGCCGGCCGTAAAGGAGCCGTGACGATATCGACCAATATGGCCGGTCGCGGTACCGACATCGTACTTGGCGGCAATCCCGAGTTTCTGGCGCGGGCGGAACTTCCAGCGGGCGAGGAAGACCCCGCCTGGCAGGAGAAGATCGAGGCTTACAGCCGGCAATGTGAAGCAGAGCGCGAGGAGGTCTTGAAAGCCGGTGGACTTCACATCCTGGGAACCGAACGCCATGAGTCGCGCCGTATCGACAATCAACTGCGTGGCCGGTCAGGCAGGCAGGGCGACCCCGGCTCCACGCGCTTCTATCTTTCTCTGGAAGACGACTTGCTGCGTATTTTCGGCGCCGAGCGCATACAGGGCCTGATGGAAAGACTCGGTATGGAGGATGGGGTTCCGATCGAGTCCAAGATGGTTTCACGTGCCGTCGAGAACGCGCAGAGCAAAGTGGAGGGGCACAACTTCGATATCCGCAAACACTTGCTCGAATACGACGACGTCATGAACAAGCAGCGCGAGATCATCTATGCACGCCGCCGCGAGTACTTGTCGGAGACGAGTATGCGCGAGGAAGTGCTGGAGATGGCCCGTGAGCAGGCCGAGTATTTGGCGACGTCGTTTGCGGATCCTGAAAAAGCGTCTGCGGAGTGGGACTGGAAAAGCCTTGATGACTCGTTGTTCAAGCGTTTTCATATTCACACCGACGTCCTGGATATAGACCGTGACAATACTACGCTCGAGGAAGTGCGTGAGGCTGTTGTCGCCGGCGTGGTCGAGACTTACGAGCGCCGCGAAAGAGAATTCGGCGAGGAATTGACGCGCTACCTCGAACGGGTGATCACCTTGCAGTCGCTCGACCATATGTGGAAGGATCACCTCCTGGCGATGGATCACTTGAAGGAGGGGATTGGCTTGCGCGGTTACGGGCAGCGAAACCCGCTTCAAGAGTACCAGCGTGAGGGCTTCGACATGTTCGAGGCCATGCTGGCGCGTTTCGAGGACGACGTCATCGAGAAGCTGTTTACGGTGCGTGTTGCCGGGGAGCAGGACGTAGAGCGCATCGAGGAGCAGGAGCGCAAGGCTCAGGAAAAGATCAGCCTTGGACGTGGAGCCGGCGCCGAGCCGGAGTCCGCCAAGCCCGTCCAGGTCAAGCGACAGGGGGAGAAGGTAGGCAGGAACGACCCTTGCCCCTGCGGCAGCGGTAAGAAGTACAAGAAATGCCACGGCAAGATGTGAGCATCCGCGCTGCGGTTGCTGTCACGGTCTTGCGGGGAGTCTGGCTATGAAGAGGGAACCCAACCCTACACCCGAGCCTCTTCGCGGTTTCCGTTTTTGCGGCATTCATGCCGGATTCAAGCGCAAGGGCAGGCGTGATTTCGGTTTGGTGGTGGCCGACCACCTTTGTGTATCGGCGGCGGCGTTTACGCTGAACACTTGCCCGGCAGCGCCGGTCATCGTCGGGCGCGAGCATTGTGCAGACGGGATGCTACAGGCGGTGATGATAAACTCGGGCAACGCCAACGCGGCCACCGGGGAAGCGGGCTTGGCGCTGGCGCGATGGAGTTGCCAGGAGCTTGCCGGCCGTTTGTCCATCGATCCGTCTTCCGTGTTGCCGTGTTCTACTGGTGTGATCGGGGTGCAAGTCGACCGCAGGACCATGGCCAAAGCGATTGCGCAAGGAGTCGATTCACTCAGCAGCCGGGGAATCGCGGCTGCGGCCCGCGCAATGATGACTTCCGATGCGTTTCCCAAGTGGACTTCGCGCAGCCCTGAAATCGACGGCCATGAAGTGGTGATAACCGGCATTGCCAAAGGCGCGGGGATGATACACCCGAACATGGCGACCATGATCGCTCTGGTGTTGACCGATGCGGCGCTCGGCAAGCAAGCCGCTTCGGAGATACTCGAGCAGGGGCTGTCGCGCAGTTTCAATCGTATTCATGTCGACGGCGATACCTCGACCAACGATACCGCCGTCCTGATGGCCTCGGGCGAGGCGGCGGCGGAAATCATCGAGGGGCCGCGGTCGGCGGGTTATGCGGAGTTCGCCGCTGCAGTCGGAGACGTTCTCGACGAGTTATCGCGCATGATTGTCACCGACGGCGAGGGCGCTACCAAAGTGGTCGACGTCGTGGTCGAAGGGGCCCGTGATAGTGACAGCGCCGAGCGGGCAGCCAGGGCGATAGCTTCGTCGACGCTGTTCAAGTGTGCCCTGGCCGGAGCCGATCCGAATTGGGGCCGCATCGTCATGGCCTTGGGTAACTCGGGCGTAGAGTTCGAGCAGCGGCAGTTGGCCGTGGAGATCGCGGGCGTGAGCGTCGCCCGCGCCGGTGCTGCGGCCTCGGGCGACGCCTTGCGCAAGGCGCGCAAGGCTATGGCTGCTCAGGCTTACACCGTCAAGGTGAGCATAGGTTCGGGAGTGGGCCGTGCCGTGATCGTAACCAGTGACCTCACCGAAGCCTACGTACATTTCAACTCCGCCTACACTAGTTGATCTTGTCTGCGGCGCCGGCGCAGCGGACCCTACCTTGATCAGACAATAATCTACGGCTCGAAGCGCCTCCGGCTTGCGGGCGAGTATGCCACCCGCGGCCGTAGTGGCGCCTGCCGATGTTCATGTAGGCTTGGGTACGGTTCTATGCTGTGCCCGGCGAACGCTACGCTCGGCCACGGCTGACGTTCTTCCACACGTTTTTGCCTGTGAATGATTGTCTGGCCAAGGTCTGTCTACTGTTGCGTTCAGGCGGGATGTTCGGGAAGGGTGAAGAAGAAACTGGCGCCGTGGCCGGGTTTGCCTACTGCCCATATACGGCCGCCGTGGCGGTGCACGATTCTCTCGGCAGTCGCCAAGCCGACGCCCGTACCTGAGAAATCACTCTCGGCGTGAAGGCGCTGGAAGGGTGTGAATAGCTTGTCGCTTTGCTCGGGGTTGAAGCCGGCGCCGTTGTCGGCCACGTAGAAAGCTGCCTCTTTGTCGATTCTGTCCACACCGACGCGTATCTCTGCGACCTCTCGTTTGGAGGTGAATTTCCAGGCGTTTCCGAGCAGATTCTCCATGAGGACACGTAGTAAGCGCGGTTCTCCGCGCGCGGCGAGGTTGGAGGCCAAGCGCAGCGATACGGCGCGGCCAGGGTCGGACTCGCGCAAGTTGTCCAGTACTTCCTTGGCGATGGCACCGAGATCCAGGGGCTCCCAACTCATATCCGTGCGCGAGATCCGCGAAAGCTCCAGCATTGAGTCTACCAACTCGGTCATGCGTTGGCTGGCTTCACGGGTTCGTTGCAGCAACTCTTGTGCCTGCCGGTCGAGTTTGGGCCCGTACTCTTCAATCAGTATTTCGCTAAATCCGTCGATGCCGCGCAAGGGCCCGCGCAGATCGTGCGACACCGAGTAACTGAAGGCTTCGAGTTCACGGTTGCTGGCTTGGAGCTGGGCGGTACGGGTTCTCACACGTTGTTCGAGTTCTCGGTTTAGGGTGCTGATTTCCTCATTGATGCGTTTTCGTTCGACCGCATTGACGATGATCTCACCGATTACGCGTAGTGTAGAAACGGCCTTTTCCGACCAATGCTTGGTGCGGCCGACCGAATGGAACAACATGCAGCCGTGGGAGCTACCGCCGAGCATGGTCGGCACCCCGGCTACCGTGCGGATGCCGCGTGAGATCAACAAGCGGCGGCCGGAATCGGGGGCATCGTCGAGTTCCATCGAGTCGGGGATCAAGATCACTTGGCCGCGCAGCAAACGTTCGGTCCAGCGGCGGAAGTTCGAAATCCGCAATTCCGCGATCTCGTCGAGATCGACCGGATCGTCCGGAGCTACCCAGCCGTGAGTGCGGTGGGCGCTGCGTCCGTCATCGGCGAAGCGGTATACTGAGCAGCGCTGTACGTTGACGAACTCACAAACTTCCTGCAACGCTTCGTTGATGGCGCCGTCAACTTGGTCAGGGGCGAGATTGATGAAATGCGTCGACAGCCGGGCGACGAAACGGTCGAACTCGTAACTTTCGCGTAGTTCGCTGCGGGCAGCGCTCAAGTCGCTCATGTCATGGGTGATGGCAAGAAAGCAGCCGGGTTCGTCCTCGAGACGCGCGACGCCGGCCAGCACCGGGAAAGGACGCCCGTGGCGGTCCAAGACCTCGGTTTCCCAAGGCCCGGCATAACCGCTTTCGCGGAGGGCGAAGATTCGGTTGCGGTCTTCCTCCGCGAAGTCCGGAGAGGCTAGGACGTCCCAGCGTGCTGTTCCCGAGCGGAGGTCGTCGCGACTGTATCCGAGTTTTGCCAGAACGTAAGGGTTGGCTTCGAGTATTCGCCCATCGCGATGGCCCACCCAGACCCCGACTACGTCGGATCTGAGTAGTGAGCGAAAACGCGATTCGGCCGTGCGTAGGGCTTCCTCGGTGCGTTTACGCTCCAACGTGTTGCAAAACATCTGCGCCACCAAGCTTAGAAGGGTGGCTAGATCGTGGGACCAAGCTTTACGGCCTTCGACCGATGCAAACCCCGCATAGGCCACCAAGCGGCCTCCGTCCAAGATGGGAACGATCAGGAACGACTTCAGGCCCAAGCCCGAGATCAGTTTCGCCTCGCGCAGGGCCTGCTCCGGTAGTTGGTGGCGCGTAGGCATTGCGAGCATGCGCCCCTGCGAAAGCTGTTCGATACCCCAGGGAAAACGTTGGCCGGTTACGGCACCAAGTATATCGGAGAAGTCCTCTAGGCCCGGTTTGTGCCACTCGTGGGAGATACTCCAGGCGCTATGTTCCTCGTCGAACAAGACGACGGCGGCCCGATCGGTATCGGCGAAACGACAGATGGCCTTGAGCGCGTCGCGCAGCCCTTCATCGATGTTGTCGGTCGAGAGGCTTATGAAGCGGGTGGATAGCGAGGAGATGAGGCGCTGGAATTCGAGCTTTTCTCTAAGAGAACGTTCGTCATCCTCGCCGCTACGCAATCGGGTTGCGGAAGCTGTCTGTTTGCGGTCGTTCATCCTCGCCCGGTTCTTCCCGTTTCCGTTGCCGGATGCACCGCCCAAGAGGCCTGGATGGAAAGTCGTGGACGCGAGCGAGTTCCACTCGACGGCTCCCGCAGGGTCGTTCTTCTTGCTCCCGGCGCTCGGGCCGGGGCCGCGTTACGCGCCCTGCCGGATGTTTCGAGCGGCCCTCTTGGTGCGTCGCCGGACTTTTCGGCCGGACCTCCGCCCCCTGTAGGCACTCGATATGGGAAAGTATCTCAGCCGGGTGTGTCTTTCCAGACTTTTCTTGGGGAGCTGTCCCATGAGAGATGGACGCTCCGCGTCATCAACGTTCGGGCAGAACCCGCGGGTTCGTAAGCTTCCAATGACGGCAGTGACTCGCTATTTATCGATCCATGAAAGCATGTGTATTTGTAGCCAATAACGAACCGATGGTGGTTGAGGAAGTGACCCTCGATGCCCCCGGTGATCATGAAATTCACGTCAAATGGAAGGCCTCCGGTGTCTGCCATTCGGATCTTTCGATCTGGGAGGGGAAGCTCCCCCTCCCGCCAGGATCGATTCTCGGCCACGAGGGCGCGGGTGTGGTTATTTCTGCGGGCGCCAACAATGCCGGTATCGAAGCCGGTGACCACGTCGTAGGGACCTTCGTACCGTTTTGCGGCGAGTGCTTCTACTGTCGTAACGGGGAGTCCTACGTCTGCGAGAAGAGCCAAGAAATCGGCATGGGTCGCATGCCCTTCCATCGAGCCGACGGGTCGGTGCTTTTCGGAGCGATCGGCGGCTTGGCTACGTTTGCCGAAGAGAGCGTCGTTCACGAGGGCGCGCTGGTCAAAATTCCCAAAGACATTGCTTTGGAGGAGGCATGTCTGATCGGTTGCGGCGTTACCACGGGTGTGGGGGCGGTGCTCAACGCGGCCAAGGTGAGCCAAGGTTCGACGGTTGCAGTGATCGGTTGCGGTGGTGTCGGGCAGTCTGTGATTCAAGGCGCGCGCGTGGCGGGTGCAGAGAAGATCGTGGCCATCGATTTGAACGAGGCCAAGCGTGCGGCCGCCTCCAAGTTTGGCGCGACTCATTCGGTGGATCCTTCCGTAGAGGATCCCATACAGTTCGTGCAGGGCCTTACCGAAGGGCGTGGTGCCGACTTTGCCTTTGAAGTAGTGGGAACCGCGCAGTTGCAGCGGCAGGCCTATGACATGACCCGTCCCGGCGGCAAGTGCTGCCTAGTGGGTGTGGCCGGCATGGCTGACGAAATTTCACTGCCGTCGGGCATGTTGACGCTGTTGAGCAAGCAGGTGATCGGAACCATATACGGGAACTCGGTAGTGCGTGACGATTTCGTGCGTTTCGTAGAATTGGCCAAATCAGGAGATCTGATGCTTGCCGACATGGTTTCACAAAGAATCGGCATCGACGACATCAACGATGCTTTTGTTGCCATGACCGAGGGGGACGTGATCCGCTCCGTCGTGATATACGACTGAGTCGCCGGCTAGCTGAGCGGGTGCTTGTCGCCGGTTGCGTGTGTCCGGCTCACGACGGCCGGCATAGAGCTAAACTCAATGCCGGCCGTTTAGAGAATTGACGAGAAGCAAGCTGCAGCACAATGCCGGCTTACAGGCGTGCTTACAGCATCGGAAAAAGGCCCCGGCTCAAGAGCCGGAGGCCTGGGGGGAGGGAGGAGATGCCCACCCCCAGGCGCACTTCGCATACTCTAGGAGGCTGTTCCAACAGGCTCCTAGAGCCACGTTTTCCCCCTGAAACGGCCGCGCGTAACCAAATGACGCAAATGGGCGATCCACGTTTCTGCGAAAGCCATCCACATCATTCTCATTTTGCTACGACTCCCGGCCTCCCCGGCAGCCCGTTCGTGACGGGCATGAGAGGGTACGATCTCCACTCTCGGAGTCTTAGCTAGCATGGCTGCAGCCCCAGAATCTATTGGGGAAAACCCTTAGGCAGCTGACTTTCTTGATGTTTCTAAGACTTCGCGCCGAGACTCCGGGCGGAGGCTCAGGACAGTTTCTCTTTGAGAATCTTGTTGACCAGTTGCGGGCTCGCCTTGCCTTGGCTGGCCTTCATTACCTGGCCTACGAAGAAGCCGAAGAGCTTTTCCTTGCCTCCCCGGTACTCTTCGACTTTATCGGCGTTGGCCTCGAGCATTTCAACGACCATCGCCTCCAGCTGCGACGAGTCGCTAAGCTGCACCCAACCCTCGCGCTCGACGATGACGGCCGGTTCTTCTCCGCTCTCCACCATCTTGGTGAACACCGATTTGGCGATCTTGCCGCTAATAGTGCCGTCGTCGATCAGGGCCACCATGGCGGCTAGCTTCTCGGGGCTCAGGGGTATCGAGGAATAATCGGCTTCGGCTTCGCCGGCGCTTTCATTGGCGATACGTATGATATCTCCCATCACCCAGTTCGACAGAGATTTGGGGTTGTTGTGCCGCGCAACCGCGCGTTCGTAGTAATCGGCGAGTTCTTTGCTCGCGGTCAGCACGGCGGCGTCGTATTCGGGTAGCTGGTAGTCGCGGATGAAACGGTTACGCCGGGCATCGGGAAGCTCGGGGAGTGCGGCGCGTACGCGCTCAATCCACTCATCGTCGATTTCCAAGGGCAAAAGATCAGGCTCCGGGAAATAGCGGTAGTCGTGCGCCTCTTCCTTGCCGCGCATCGAGCGGGTGACGCCGCGGTCGGCATCCCAGAGCCGCGTTTCCTGCACGATGCTGCCGCCGCTGTTGAGAATCTCGGCCTGCCGTTCGATCTCGTAGGCCAGAGCTTTCTCTACTGCGCGGAAGCTGTTCAGATTCTTGGTTTCGGTTCGCGTACCCAAGGTATCGCTGCCGCGTTTGCGCAGCGATATGTTGGCGTCGCAGCGCATGCTGCCTTCGTTCATATTGCCGTCGCAGATTCCGAGGTAGCGCAAGATGCTCCTCATCTTGCGCATGTAAGCGGCGGCCTCGGCGGGACTGCGTATATCGGGCTCGCTGACGATTTCCAGTAGGGGCACGCTGGCCCGGTTCAGATCCACCAGTGAGCGGTCAGCCCGGGGGTCATGCACGTTCTTGCCGGCGTCTTCCTCCATGTGGATTCGCGTAAGCCCGACTACGGTGGCCTTGCCGTCGACCTCGACACTTACCTTGCCGTGTTCGCAGTAGGGCTGTTCGTACTGCGTAATCTGATAGGCCTTGGGCAGGTCCGGGTAGAAGTAGTTCTTGCGCGCCCAGCGGCTGATGCGGTTGATCTTTGAATCGGTGGCAAGTGCGGCGCGGATCGCGTAGTCGACTGCGCGACGGTTCAGTACCGGTAGCACTCCCGGCATGGCCGTGCAGACCGGGCAGGTGTTCTCGTTGGGACCCGCGCCGAAGCTCGCCGAGCATCCGCAGAACAGCTTACTCTCGGTCTTCAGTTGTGCGTGCACTTCCAGGCCGATCACTGCTTCCCATCCTCCTTGATCGTAATGGCTCATGAGGAGATCTCCGGCAGGCGGTGGTGCCAATCGGTGCTTGCTTCGTAAGCCGCGGCGGTCTTGAACACCGAGGCTTCGTCCAGGGCCTTACCAATTATTTGCAGGCCGACCGGCATGCCGTGGCTGTCGGCTCCACAGGGCAGCGAAAGTGCGGGTAGTCCGGCGAGGTTTACCGAGATGGTCAGCACGTCGGACATGTACATGGCCAGTGGATCGGCAGTGCGCGAACCCAATTCGAAAGCGGTTCCTGGCGAAGTCGGCCCTGCGATCACATCGCACTGCTCGAAGGCGCGAAGGAAATCCCGGCGAATCAAGGTACGGACCTTCATTGCTTTCAAGTAGTAGGCGTCGTAATAGCCGGCCGACAGCACGTAGGTTCCGAGCATGATGCGGCGCTTCACCTCGGTGCCGAAGCCGGCGTTACGTGTTGCTCCGTACATGTCGAGCAATGCCCCATCGCCGCCGCGGCGTATTCCGTAGCGTACGCCGTCATAACGGCCGAGATTCGACGAGGCCTCGGCGGTGGCGACCAGATAGTAGGTGGCCACCGCATATTCGCTGTGCGGAAGGTCCACCTCGATGATCTGTGCGCCGAGTTCCTCGAAGCGAGCAAGCGCCGCGTGTACGGCACTCGCGACTTGCGGGTCTATACCCTCGACAAAGTATTGCCGTGGCACTCCTATGCGCATGCCCTCGACGCCACCTTCGAGAAGTCCGAGATAGTCCGGCACCGGCTCCTTGATGGACGTGGAATCGCGGCGGTCATGCCCGGCCACGGTCTCGAGCAAAGCCGCGGCGCCTCTGACGGTGGTGGCCAAGGGGCCGACCTGGTCGAGCGACGACGCGAAAGCGATCACCCCGTAGCGGCTGACCCGCCCGTAGGTGGGTTTCATCCCGGTAATTCCACAATACGAAGCCGGGAGCCTTATCGATCCACCGGTGTCGGTACCGTAGGAACCGAGTACCTGTCGCGCCGCGATGCAAGCCGCCGAACCGCCCGAGGATCCTCCGGCTACTTTCTGTTGATCCCAAGGGTTGCGGGTATTACCAAGGGCCGAATTCTCGCATGACGAACCCATGGCGAACTCGTCCATGTTGACCTTGCCGACGAGTACCGCCCCGGCTTGGTATAGGCGTTCGGATACCGTGCTGTCGAAGGTGGGAACGAAGTTCTCGAGCAGCCTCGAGGCGCAAGTAGTACGCACGCCCTTGGTGAGGAAGATGTCCTTCAACGCCACCGGAATACCGGTGAGTGCGCAAACATCATCCCCCGCGGCCAAGCGCTGGTCGGCCCGGCCGGCTTGTTCAAGTGCGAGTTCAGCGGTGATTTCGAGGAAACTTCCGACCGCCTCATCGCTGCTCTCGATACGCTGCAGGCAGGCTTCGGTGAGTTCACGTGAACTCAGCTCACGCTTGCGAAGAAGAGCGGAGGCTTCTTCGATACTGAGGCTGGAAAGTTGCTCTATTGCGCTCATTGTCACGCTCATTCGATGATACTCGGGACCACGAAGAAGTTGCCTTCGCGCTTGGGGGCGTTAGCCAAGCTACGTTCCGGGTCTTTGGGGCAGGTGGCCTCGTCTTCACGAAAAGGTGTCGCCATCGATACGGCGTGAGAGGTCGGTTCGATATCGGCGGTGTCGAGCTTGTCAAGCTTTGCGACGTAATCAAGGATGGCGCTCATGTCCGCAGCCAGCCCCTCGATCTCTTCTTCGCTGAGTGCGAGTCTGGCTAGCCGCGCCACGTGGCGTACTTCTTCTTTGCTTAATTTCATCGATCCTCGGTCTCCGGCTGCATTGAACATGGCCTGGAG
>JAJRWY010000261.1 GCA_024276575.1 Candidatus Binatota bacterium | reverse complement strand
GCTCCGAAGCGCATGTTTATATATTCCAGATTAGCACGCGCATTCTCCGAGATGTCTTCGACCGTCTGCGAGAAGACCACGTTCATGACCAAGCCCGGAGGCGCCAGCAGGCCCTCGTAACCGTACAGACGCGCATACTCGCGGTTCTTCGAGAAAGGGTTGGTGGTCATGTTGAACTCGGTAAAGGAGTTGAACAGACCTTCGTTGACGGTCTTGCCGCCTTTGTGACGGAACACCTGTCCGACAGAGAAATCCTCGAGAAAGTTTCCGCTCTTCTTCCTGATCGTCGCCAATGTATCGCTCCTTGGAAATCGCCGCTTCCGCAGCGCACGAAACGCCGCCGGCCGGCAAGGTATCCGGGATGCCGGTCGTTGCGCTCCAAGCATCCCGCTCAAAGCGTCCCGGTCAAAGCCAGGCGCGATACTTGCCCGCCTGTTTCGCAGTTTCAATCCGCGCCCGGCAGCGATCCGCGCCGCGGAAGTCCTGGAACGCTCCGCAGCAGCGCGACCTGCCGACTATCCGCTACGCCTGCCTGGTGAACGCTCAGCGACCCGGCAGCGATCCGCGCCGCGCGCCTGGGTAACGCTCAGCGACAAGGCAACGCCGGAGCGCTCAACGACGGTTGGCCGCCTCGAGACGGTCGCTCAAAATGCGCGCGATATTGATGAAGAAACGCGCGGCGAAGCGCGGATAACGCACCCGCAGGCGGCGCAGGAAATCCTCGTCGATGGCCAACACCTCGACCCGGGTCAGCGCCACCACGTCGGCCGCACGCCGGCTGCGCCGCAACAACGCCATCTCGCCAACTATGCCGCCGCGGCCCAAAGGAACAGTCTTGCCACTGTCGAGCCTTACCTCGGCGTCGCCCTCGAGGATCAAATACATCTCCCGGGCTTCATCTCCGCGCTTGACGATATGGCTGCCTTGCTCGAAGCGCTTGAGCAGTCCGAGCAGAACGATCAAACGCACCGCCAGACGCCCGAGCCCGTGAAACAAAGGAATGGTCAGATGAGGGCTCGGGCCCAAGCGGTAGGAAACCAGATCCCACACACTCACTACCGGAACGGTGGCAAGAATCGCAGGCAGCAGCGTCAAGTTGGTAAGCAGCGCCGTGAGCATGGTCAGCGCCGAAAGCCACCCGAAGGTGCTTATCAAGGCGAATTCGGACACCGACATCACCGCGAAGCCGGCGGTCAAAGTAATCGAGGTGATCACCACCGGCCGCCCGACTTCGCGCATCGTCAGCAGCAGGGCCTCGTGCTGGCTGGGCGCGCGCTTGACGATGCGGTTGAGCCTGGCCATGTAGTGGATGGTGTCGTCCACCGAAATCCCCAGAGCTACGGCACCGATGATGCTGGTGGCAAGGTTCAGTTCCACACCCAGCCAACCCATCAAGCCGAAGAACACCACTACCGGCAAGACGTTGGGAATCATCGCCGCTAGTCCCACACGCAGCGACAGGAACATAAACGCCAAAACCGCGAAAATCACCGAGAACGCCAGCACCAAGCTCTAGACCTGCCCGCTGACGATGCGATTGGAAGCCTCGCTCATGATCGCGAGCCCACCGGCCAGATTCACGCTCACACCCCGCGGCAACATCGCATCCGCATAAGCCCTAAGCTGCTTGCGCAGCTCGCTGACTTCGTGAGAGCCGCTCAAGGTGGTGCGCAAAGTTATGTTCAGCCGGCGGAAATCGCTGTCCACTAGGCCCGAGAAGGTGCGCGGGCTGGCCGCCACCAGTTGGAACACCTGCGGCAGTTGCTCCTTGGGAGCCTGCCAGAAGCTCGGCGGGGCCTCGGCCTCTACCAGTTCACCGGCGTCGTTTACTTGCAGCCCTCCGCCGCCCTTTTGCAAACCAAGGTCGAGCTCTTCCAGATAGTCAATCAACGATATGCTTTCATCGACCTTGTCGAGCGACTCGGCGAACTCCTGAAAATCACGGATCTGGCGCAAGGGTGCGATGGCCTTGAAGTATCCAGGCGTAGGCGCAGTCACGATTACCGAGATGGGATGGGGTCCCACCAGATGGTCGGCAACCGCATCGTGGTCGCGGCGCACGTCGGAGTCCGCACGAAACGCGCTCAGAAAATCCGTGTCGACTTCTATCTTGCGAGCGCCCGCTACCGACACCACGAAGGCCAGCAGCGATACCGCAAACACCAGCATGCGGCGACGGATCGCGAAATCCACCAGCACATACAGCCAGCGATCCAAGCGCACCGAAGGGGAACGAAGACGCGCGGTACCGGCACTGAAACGCGGGAGCACCCGTTCGCGCGAGAAAACGGTAAAGGCCAGCGGCGCACCGAACAAGCAGCCGAAAGCCACGATCCCAATGCCGAGCACCGCGTACTTGCCGAGCACCGCGATCGCGGGAATCGGATGCACCGCCAGCGAGCCGAATCCCACCGCCGTCGTGAAAGCCGAAACCAGCACCGGCAGACCCACCACCCTCAGCGTGCCGGCAAGACGGTTGACTTCCGCGTCTTCGCCGTCGGGGACACGATCGGATTCGATCAGATAGGCGTCGACCACGTGGATGGAGTAGGATCCGCCGATCACCAACAGCAACGACGGCAGTACCAACGTCGTCATCGTGATCGGAACTCCCAGCCAACCCATCAGTCCCATCAGCACCGTCACGCCCATGGTCACGGCAAACAGCGGAAACACCGTCGCCCGCCATGAGGAAAAGGAGAGACGCAACACCAGCATCATCACCGCCAGGCTCATCGGCAAAAACCGCAGCAGGTCACGCTGCATAAGTTCGACCGCACGAACCCGAATATGGGACATGCCGGTGTAATGAAGTTCAGCCGGACCGCGATAGGCGTCGAGCACTGCGAGAATCTCGCTATCGACACGGTTTTCGTTCGCCAGTGTAGTCGCACGGTCGAAAAAGATCGTGACCGCCGCAGCGTCACCTGTGGGCGACACTAGGTTGGGTACGTAGATGGGATTGTCGGCTACACGCTCTCTCAACCTCTTCACCGCCGCCGCATCGAGCGGGCCACGCCCGAGAAGAGGCGGCGGATCGAAGACATCCGCAGTTGGATCGGAAGCGTTGGTGAGGCTCAGAGTCCGGCTGACGCCGTAGACCCGGGAGAGCTGCTCGGTCAGAGACTTTATGCCGCGGATTATCTCCAGGTCGTAGACGTTGGGCGCAAGCACCGCGACCACGCCGATCTCTTCGTCGCCGAAGATCTTGCGTACTTCCTCGTTGAATATCCGCGCCGGATCATCCGGAACGGTCAGCGAAGCCAGTGAACTATCGAAACGTATATGGGTGAGACCGCCCAGCGCGAGCAGCGTACCCAAGCTCATCAAAGCCAGGGTAAGGCGCGGATGGCGGCCGATGAGCCGGACGAAGCGCTTCACAGCGGCGCCTCGCCAACGCATGCATCCGGAAGCGCCGGGAGGGTCCGTGCTATGATCCTACTCCACGGCGGTGGCCACGGGAGCCGGGCACCACTGCTCACACTCGGACCCGCCGGGAACTCGGACAAAGTGATCCTAATCAAGGCCCACCGCCACAGGATCCGGGTGCTATGATTCGCGCCCCCGAGCGCCGGGGCCATCCACGGCAAAAGGCACGCCGTCGAAACGGCGGAATTCAGACCTTGGCGGCGACTTCGTCGAGCAGAGTCATCTCCAGTCCGCCCTCGACCTTGCCCACCAGAGAACCCGCAAACTCCGCAAATTTGGGCGAGGCCGAATGAGCCTGAAAGGCCGCTTCGTCGGTGTAACGCTCGTACACCAGAAATTCGCTCGGACTTTCTACCAACCGACTGCATACGTAGCTAAGAGTCCCGGGCTCGTTCTCCGCCACCCACTCGACCATCTCCGCGAACGCCCCCGCGATCTCGTCCGCGTACTCATCCTTGGCCTTGATCTTGGCAACCAGACTATACATGTAATTCTCCTCGTAACAGCAACACGATTTCTACAGGCTCAGCGCTTCGGAGCCGGTGCTTACGAATCCGGCGAATCGAACTATCCGGGGAATCCGGCGAATCGGCCGATTCGTGCCCGCGTGCTCACATGGGCGCACAAACTAATCGCCGGGGACACTTCACGCAACTTGGGTGCGTGG
>JAJRWY010000260.1 GCA_024276575.1 Candidatus Binatota bacterium | reverse complement strand
CGCTTGGTAAAAGACGCCGAGGACTATTTTATCAAGGGGCCACAGAGCGTCGCCCACTACGGCGAGCCGGCGGGATAAAAAGGCGCCGGCCGCGTCGATCGCTCCGGCGTGGCTGCACTGGTCGCGCCGTTGGCCACTTAGGCCACAGCCTCATCTGCGCCGTACGACCGCTGCCCACTCCATCCGCATCGCTAGCTGCGTTGTTCGAACCGTTAGCTATGGTGCCCACAGCGCTAGCCGCGTTATCCCGGCCGGTCGTTAGCTGCGTTGCCCGCGCCAGCGCAGCCAGTGGTCGGCCAGCACGATCGCCACCATGGCCTCCGCCATAGGAACGAAGCGTGGAAGCAGACACGGGTCGTGGCGGCCCCTGCTGCGTACTTTCGCGGCTTCTCCCGAGCGTGTCACCGTGTTCTGCTCGCGCGACAGCGAGCTAGTCGGCTTGACTGCAGCGCGCAACACGATGGGCATTCCGCTACTGATGCCACCGAGCATACCGCCGTGGCGGTTGGTCTGCGAGACCAGGACCGGGGGGGCTTGTTTACCCGAGTGGCGCGCCGTAGCGGCTGCGGTGGATCCCGCATCCCGGGCTTTCTCGACATCACATGTGGTGGCAGCAAGCGGGGAGTCCTTCGAAGTCGGAACCTCGCCGCTGCTTCGAACACGGCCGCCGGTCCGAGCATCCCGAGCGTCCTGAGCATCCTGTGTATCCTGAGCGTCCTGAGCGTCCCGAGTATCCTGTGTATCCTGAGCGTCCTGAGCGTCCTGAGCGTCCTGAGTATCCTCGGCGACGGTGAAAATGTCGTTATTCTCGCTGCCGCGTAAGTTCGCACAGCCGAAGCCGACGCCGTACTCCACGCCCATAACCGCAGGCAGTGTGAACAAAGCCTTGCCAAGATCAGCCTTGAGTTTGTCGAAAACCGGCTCGCCGAGACCGGACGGTACTCCGGTGGCGACTACTTCAGCGATACCGCCGATCGAGTCTTCTTCCTTTCTTACCTTCTCGATCAGCGCGACCATGGCGGCAGCAGCCTCAGGGTCCGGGCAACGCACGATATTGGCCTGGCCGCCGGGCAAAGTCTCGACTTGCTGCAAAGTAACCGCCGCAGGATCCGGAACACTGGCACAGACATCGCCAACGCGAACCACGTAGGCGACGACGCATCCGCCGAAAGCCTGCTCGATGATCTTCTTGGCCACCGTACCGGCGGCGACACGCACGTTGGTTTCACGCGCGCTCGAGCGGCCTCCTCCGCGATAGTCTCGCACCCCGTACTTGGCTTCGAAAGTGTAGTCGGCGTGGCCGGGGCGGTAGAGATCAGCCAGATTGCCGTAGTCGCGGCTGCGTGCGTCGCTGTTACGGATCAGAATCGCCAGCGAGGTGCCGGTAGTACAGCCTTCGAAAACGCCGGAGAGTATCTCGGGGCTGTCGCTCTCGTTACGCTGCGTAGTGATCTTGCTCTGGCCCGGACGGCGCCGGCGCAGATCTTCCTCGAGATCCGCCACGCTGAGAACGATCCCCGGTGGAACGCCGTCGATGATCACCACATTGCCGGGTCCGTGGCTCTCGCCGGCAGTAGTAACGCGGAAAGCTTGACCGAAAGAATTGCCCGCCATCTGTCGATTTTACACTCCCTTCGGTGGGATTGCAGCAAGAAGTACTAGGGATGGTCTAAACGGGAGCCGTTTCCTGAAGGTCGAACAGAACGCTAGGCAAGCGCGACCGTGGTCCATTAATACCGCATGGCTCCGTTTAAGCCCCGCACAGCGAAGATCGTTATCCGCCCCGACTCCCCCCCTCGCCCCGATTCCCTCGCATTTTCGCCAGTGCTAGAGATTTCGCAGCGATGAACGATCCCCTTGCCTCACAACTTCTCGACTGCCGCCGCGCCGCTACTGCGCTGCTCGGCTGCGTACTGCTGCGCCGGCATCGCTTGGGCATGATACGCGCTTTGATCGTCGAGACCGAGGCTTACCCCCACGACGACCCCGCCAGCCACTCGTTCAGCGGACCAAGCCGCCGCAATGCCTCCATGTTCGGCCCACCCGGCCTAGCCTATGTTTACCGTATTCACCGCTGCTTCTGTCTCAACGTAGTCACCGGCCCCGCCGGGCGCGGAGAGGCGGTTTTGGTCCGTGCGGTCGAACCCATCGAAGGCAAAGACATCATGGCCAAGTTGCGCGCACGCGCCACCGTAGGCCGCAACACCCCGGCCGGCTACGCGCTCAGCAACGGCCCCGGGAAAGTGTGCCAAGCCCTGGACCTGGACTTGTCCTTCGACGGCTGCAGCTTGGAACACGGCGCCGCACTCGAACTCGAAGAGCGCCGCTGCGAACCGAAGATCCTGTGTTCGGCGCGCATCGGGATTTCGAAATCGCGCAACCGCCGGCTGCGATTCTACATCGACGGCAACCGTTGGGTTTCACCGCCACTCAAGCGAGTCTGAACGGCTAGCCATAAACTGCGGCAGCGGAGCAGCCGACAGGGTCATGGCGTTGTTAGCGAGCCCTCTGGATCAAGCAAGGGCAGAATGCGAGCAACAACCTCATCCAGCAGTTCGGGCGGAACAGTGCCCGCTTTCTTGGCCTTATGTACGCGCCAGTCGAAATTCTTCAATTGATCACACAAGACGGCTCCCTTTGTCTTCAAGCCGGCAGGAAGGACAACCTCAAAGGGGTAGCCCTTGATGCTGGAAGTGATCGGGCAGAGAAGAGCCAATCCGACCTTATGGTTATAGGCACGAAGCGAGACAACGAGAGCAGGACGATGCCCTGCTTGCTCGTGGCCGGTTTGTGGGTTGAACTGGAGCCAGACGACATCACCTCGATCGGGCACGTAACGCGCCGCCACTACCAAACCTCACGACCAACAGGGTCACCAGTCGAAACCTCGTCGTGACGATTGCCGGCCGTTACCTGGCCAAGGAGATCGTCGAGCAAGTATCTGGGTCGGCGGACGGGCCGGATAACGAAACCATCGCCTTTGATTGCAATGTCGACCGTCGAGCCGACGTCAAGCAGGCGGGATGCAATGTAGCGGCCTGAGTATCCGAACGCCCCGGTTACAACATGCAAAGGCGCTTCAGGCATGGCCGCTCCCTTGACGGATTCTGTCCGCTGGACCGATCACCCAACCGTTGGCGCATCACCTGCGCGCGGCAGATCGGCCCGAGCAGAAAGGGACGCCAAGCGACCGAGACGCCTTCGGACTCGGCCACCGACTCGATGCGCATCGCCGCCGGATACGAGTAGGTACTTCCGAACTCGAACCAGAAGTCGAGCTGACTCATTCGTCTCTCGCGCGGCCCAACGCTCGTCGTGAGTTGCAGCGGCCGCGTTCGTTACGCCACGAGTTCACGCGACCGCGCTCGCGGCCGCTGTCAGCTTGACGGCGTTGTTCGGCGCCAGCACTACCTGACTCTGGACCGCCAGTAGCCTGGACGACGGTGCAGGTGCATTACTGCCACGATGAAAATGCGATCGGATGTCGCCCGATAAAGCAGCGCATAGGGGAACCGAGGAACGATGATCCGACGAATGCGACGACCGAATGGGCGGCCAATGTCGGGAAAGTCCTGCACTCGCGTGTAGGTTTGCTAGACCAGAGAGATGAAATCCTGGCCGAGATCACGAGCCTGCGACTCGTAATGCGCCGCGGCCTCGATAAACTCCGCTCGGGCCTCCTCGTGAAACTCGACTCGAGTCACCGAAGCTTCGAGCGTGCATCCTTGATGACTTGGTCCGCAGCGATGCCCGTGGCGTGAGCGCTCTCGAGTTCGTCCAAGCGTCGCTCGGCTTCCGCGAGCCAGAGTTCCTCGATCTGAGCGTCGGTCTCGGTGTCGAGGCTCGCCAGTAAACGCTCTGCGAGACGAGCACGGGCAGCGGCTGGTAGCCGCAGGATTTCAGATTCCAGATCTTTTGCCGTCTCAGCCATGAGCGAAGCCTACCATGAAACCCCAAGCGTGCCCACGCCCATTTCCCCGTGGACGTGCAGGTGAGAGTATTGCCGCCGAACACCAGTCGTGAGCGGCCGGCGCAAGGCCGTCGTTCGGGGCGAGGCCGATCATGCCGGTCCGCTCCACGCTCTTGATACTCATTCAGGCCCCCTCCTCAGCCAACCCGCGAACGGGTAGGCTCGATGGTTGAACCACCAACCATACAACGAGGAGGAGGAGGAGACCCGATGAGATTCTACACGAAACAACACCAACACTACTGCGGCATCG
>JAJRWY010000259.1 GCA_024276575.1 Candidatus Binatota bacterium | reverse complement strand
TCTGCAGGGCTCGTGAAGCGAATGTCGGATTATCATCAAACCGCTTAATCATGGCGGTCCTCCCCAAGCCTGTTGGTCCGTCCAACGCTCCGGTTCAGCGGCGGGCCGCGCAGCGGACCGCCCGCTGCAACCGGTTGTTAGGCGCAATCCGCTAGGTACCATCATCTTTATCTCACACGATATTCGCGAATCCGCGTATGCTCGATCAGCAAGTGCAGGGTTGTCAGTGTGAACACCTTGCCGCCGGTGGCCTGCAGCAGACGCCGCATGTCTTCGCGCCGCACCTTGAAGCCGCGACCAGCAATGCAGGCGATCACGTCGTAATCCTTGCCCTGTTCGTCGCGCAGCGTGCGGAGGCGCTGCACACGGGCAACCTTGTCGCGCGCCGTGCCGTCGTCTTCCGTCAACTTGGCCTCGATCAGTGCCACCGGTGTGAATTCGTCCGGAATGATGAAATCCGGCGCCTGGTCGAAACCGGGAATCCGCTCAGCACGTTTGCTCTCGCGGAAGCTCACCTTGGCCTCGGTGAGCACGTCCTTGATCGCCGCCTCCACAACCTCACCGACTAACTCGCTCACGGAGTCCCGGTGCGTCGCAAAAGGCCGCCCGAGGAAGCGCTCGTAAAGCAACACGGGATACGGCGCACCAAGATCGGCGACGGACTGCACGCTCTTGAGCACCTCTGCCGTATCGGCCTTGTCCAACCGGTGCAAGATACTCGGCGGCACGATGCCAGGACCTCTTTCAACCGTGCGCACGCCGGCCTCGATCATGGCGCGAATACGCTGGGCGGTGACGCCGCTACTCTCATTCATCGGCGTCAGCGGACTCAGGCGCACTCGGCGGTCGATGGAGCGGGCTGCGCCCTGGTCCACGTCAACGCCGGTCATCTCGGTGGTCACGTAGGCCCACTCAGGCGGAGAGAAGCCGAGAATGCACCGAAATACAATGAACGCGAGCGGTACCTCCCGGACGGCTTCGAGAACGGTTTCAGTCGTCACTTTGGCAAAGGCGTCCGTATGGCGCTTGAGCGTCTGATAGCCTTTTTCGAAGGTCGGATAGTCGATGAACCCTTCGCCCTTGGGCATCTCCAGAAAGCTCGAAGTCAGCTCGCCGAACACCTCATCAACAAGCGGGTCCCAGTCAATACTCGGATCGCGGTAGTCAACCTCAAAACGCAGCGGCATCACGGGCCCTCTCATTCGATTCAACCGTCGCGAAGAGCGGCCCGACGGGAGCAGCCGCCCGCTTGCCGGATTCGAGCTGACCGAGAACTTCGTCAGGGTCGGCGAGCCGCGTGAGCGCCTGTGCGAAGCGTTCAAGCTTCTTGGCAGTCGGCAGGCTGCGGTCCCATCCCTTTCGGAGCTTCCAGACGGCCATGCGCGTGAGATGGCCGTAGATGATGCAGCGCGTGTCACCTGTAGTTGGTTGTCGGCCGGCAGATGCGATCTGGGCAAGGTCGCGCTCAACAATGGCCGCAAGCTGGTCGCTGGACTCGAACAGCCACTGCCGGGGTGCATGACCCCGATCACGGCAGACAAAGACCGTATCCACGATGGAAGATGCCGTACCGTGAATATGAATGGAGCCGCCCATCTCCGCAGGACATGGCAGCGAGGCCGAACAGGTTAGGCCCGAATCAAGGATTGCGACGCCAACGGCGAAATAGGCTTCAAGCTTGTTGTGATGATAAGTGAACGCTAGTGGCGCGCCGGGCTTCAGCGCCCGTGCCATGCTCGTATAGACGCGCGCGAGTCCTTCGGTGAAGTGCTCAATCCCGCGCCCCCTGGTGACATTGCCGGTCAGCTCTTCGGTGGCACGCGTCGATAGCCGGTCGAACCCTTCGGCGTCGCTCCCGACAAGACGGCGCAGCCACACATACAGGAAGTCCATCAACTCGCCGTACTGCACGTTTCCGAAATAGGGAGGATCGGTGAACACAGCATCAATGCTCTTCGGGTTAAGCGTCACCGCCGTTGCATCGGCGCAACGGATTTCGACCCTGCGCCGCCCTCCGCCATCGTGGCGTTCGCCGATCCGCTCGCCCGCTATCTGTACCTGCAAATTGCGCGAACCCCGCCGCTGCACCTCGAACGGCGCATCACAGTACCGCTTGGCCCTCGTGTATTTCTCGATGATATTCGTCCAGCCACCTGAGCCGACATTCTTGCCACTATCATTCACGATCCCGAGCAAGTTTGACTCGCACTGCACGAGGCCGACGGGGAAGCCGTGCACGGAGAAAATGTCGAGCGACTTGAGCGCCCAGGTATCGTAGCGGCACAGCATGTTCTGGTAGCGCAGCAGGTCGGAAAGGTTGGTCGCGAGCGCATGGCGGACGCGCGGATCCTCCACCTTGCTAACCAGGCGGGAGCTTAGCTCAAGGCCAAGAAGCTGGCGTGCATTGAACATCTGTCGGTATTGGCTGTAACCCCAGCGCTGCAGACGGTCGGTTTCATCGCCGGATAGGATTCTCTCATCGGGGATGAAGCGGGCGCGTGCCCGCCTCCAACGGTCCTGTGCGGCGGCAACGCGGGCAAGGTCCTTCTCGTCGGGCTTCTTGAAGAAGCGGCCCTTGTGCCCGGCCTTGCGGTGAGGGTTGTAATACTCAATTGCAAACAGCCGGTGGCACGGCGGTCCGTCCTCCGCGCGAGGATAGCAGTTCTCATGCCCGCAATGAGAACAGGCGCAGCGGCCTCTGCCGGCGGGACCGTTAAGATGCAGGCGCTGGTTGCAGCTCCGACAGGCGCCCGGCTCCCTGCGGTCGTCCACCTCATTCAGCTCGCCACAGCATGGGCAAACCAGGACGTTCTTCGGATGCCGGGAGTCCTTCGAGACAAGGTAGCCGGGAAACAGGTCAATGGACTTCCCGCACGACTCGCAGTCGATCGTCTTGACCCAGAGGAAGTACTTCACCGGCACGTCGACGTCGCCGTAGAGCGGGCAATCGGTCAGATAAAGGTCGCCGATTTCGGCGCGAAGCTTGCTAAGCAGCCGGGTCGCTTCTTCCTGATAGGCGTCCACGTCCAAGTTCTCGATTGCCTCGCGGACGATCCATGCTGCCATCGGGTTTATGTCGAAACCGATTACATCGCAGCCAACACGGTTGGCCTCGACCAGCGGTGTACCCCCGCCCATGAAGGGATCGGCGACAGTACGCCCCTTAAAGTCATTGGTGCAGAAGTAGATGTCCGCTAGCGGCGCGTCGCCGAACTCAGCAAGTACCAGTGCCCGAAAGAGCGTACCTGGACGCCGCGCAAACCACTTATGAACGGCGATTATTGGCCGGTAGTTCTGCTGTATCTGCTTTTCCCTGAGTGCTAGGGCGGCAACCAGCGGGATGTCGAAGTGTATTTCGATACTCACGGTGTTATTTGTCCCTTCACGCGACTCGACCCTCCTATGCGCCGAACGCCTTCGGCATCACCTGCGGCGCGAAGCGTCGTCAGGTGCATGCCGTTGTTCGGCGGTTCTTACGGCAACTCCGGCAACTGCGCTCCATGCCACACCGCCACGATCCAAACCGTGCGCTTCTCGACCCGATAG
>JAJRWY010000258.1 GCA_024276575.1 Candidatus Binatota bacterium | reverse complement strand
TCGCCCGCAATCTCGGCCCGTGCTCGCTTTTCGACCCTCGACGTACTGTTAGTACGCCTGCGGGCCTCATCGCTGCGCTTGGGCCGATCTCACGGGCGCTTGCGACTCTCGCGACGAGGTTTCATGAATAATGCGGGCTAGCTGGAGACCGCCCCGGCCCCGCAAAAAAAGCTACGAGAGACCCGCAAGAGGCAAGAGCAAGCCGAAGCTCTTCAATTAAGGACGGGAGAGTACGATATCCGCTCCCGATGACGGCACATAGCTTACAAATCGACCCGTGGGAGTCCCCACAGCGACTTCGTGACAGCCGAAGCCCGGCGTGCCGCCGACCCACCGGGGTTGGCAAGCGCTTTGCAGTTTCATGGAGATCTTCAAGGAGATCACAGAGAAATTGATCCCGGCTTCCAGCAACTTAGCCCGTCGCCAGGCTCTGAGGAAGAACCTTTGAAACAAGCGCAGAAGCGCGACGCTGCACTCATTGCGGACAAGGGGCAAGCATGCTCACAGATCCGCCCCGGCCGGCAGCTCGACGAGGAAACAGGCTCCCCTGTCGCCGCTCTCCTCGATTCGAATTCGTCCGCCCAGACTCTCGGCAGCAAGCCAGCAAAAGGGCAGGCCGAGTCCCGAATCAACGTACGCCCCCTCGCTACGCCTGAGCCTTCCCCCTTTCGATTCGAAGATACGGCGGCGAATATGCCCCGGGATGCCGGGGCCGTCGTCTTTGACACGGATCTCCACCCTCTTGCCTTTGTACCCACAGGCAACCGATACGTTCCCCCCGGCCGGAGTGTGGCGCAGGGCGTTTACCACCAAGTTGGAAACGATGCGGCGGACCAGGACCGGGTCGAGTCCCTCAACCGGAAGGCTCGGCGGCGACTCCGTGGACAGAATGTGGCCAGTTTGTGTTGCGAAAGTTCGCAATTCGTTGACACAGGCGGTAACCGTCTCGGCCAGGTCGAAGGATTCGGGCTTCAGCGGCATGCGCCCGTTGATCAGGCGCGAGTGAGTCAGGATGTCATCGATTATTCGCAGGGCGTTGCCACCGCTTTCCTCGATACGAGAGAACTGTTTGCCAGGCTTGACCGTAATGTCGTCATAAGTTCGAAGGCCCGCCCTAGCGCTGGCCATCATCGCAGTGACCGGGCTACGAACATCGTGAATGACCATGTTGAGCAACTCCTCGCGCCGCTCTTCTTCGGCCTGCTTGGCCTCCAACAATCCCCGGGCCCGCTCGGCTTCACGCGCATAGGCCTCGGCCAGCGAACGTTCGACGAAGCCTCCATAGATGTAGGCGTCGGTGGCAAGTTGTATGTCGAGAATCACCGACTTCCACAAAGCGTCAAGATAAGCCTGGATGCGGCCCGGCTCGGCAGCAAAGGCCACGAAGAGACGTTCCTGGACAAAGCGCATCTGAAGCAGGTAGGCACCGAGGTAGAGGTGGGGAGGCAGGCCGACCTGGGCGTGCACCATACCTACCGCCAGACGTCGCTCGAAGATTTCAACGTCCGCAGCGACATCGCAAAGGCCGAGGAAATGCTCGCGCTGGGCCTTCTTGAGCCGGGTGACCAGCTCCCGGTCCTCAAGAAATGGTGCGGTTTCCTCAAACGCGGACAGGTGTTCGTAGAAGACATCGACGAGTTCGTCGGCGATGCTCTCGAGGAAAGGACGCATCTCGGCGAGCACGGCCGCGTCGGCGTCGCTGAATTTCAAATATGCCAGGCGGCTTGCGCGAGCGGTACTATCGAGGCCCACGCGGTCGGAGAGCGGAGTGTCGGACATGCCTGAGCCTTTCCATCAGATTTCTGTGGTGTCAACAGCAATGGCACAACGCCCGTTTGTAGGGGTGCCGGGAGCGACTTAGACTGTGGTTGGAATGTCGGGACATGTACTGGTAGTCGATGACGAAGGCGCAAGCCGGGAAAGCCTCGTCGACGTTTTGGTGGAGGAAGACTTCGAGGTTGCTTCGGCATCGTCGGGAGAAGAAGCCCTCGAAACGCTAAAAAACGCTGAATTCGACCTCATACTCACCGACTTGCGGATGCCCGGCATGGACGGCATCGCGCTGTTGCGTGAAGCCCGCAAGCTCTGCCCGCAAACCCTGCTCATATTGATGACAGCCTACGCCAGCGTTGAAACCGCGGTGGAAGCGCTGCACCAAGGCGCTCATGACTACATGATCAAGCCCTTGGTATACGAAGACGTGCTGGCCAAGATCCGGCGCCTGCTCGAACGGCGCGAGCTGGCCTGGCAGATTCAGTACCTTCGCCGTGAAGTCGAATCGCGCTACGATTTCGAGAATCTCGTTGGCGACCGCAAGGTGATGCGCGAGATCGTCGGGCTCATCCGCAAAGTGGCTCCCACCAACTCTACGGTCTTGATCACCGGCGAAAGCGGTGCCGGCAAGGAAGTGGTCGCGCGCGCGATCCACCGTGAGAGCGAGCGCAGCGACCGTATTTTCTTGCCGGTCAACTGCGGAGCCATCCCCGAGGAACTGCTCGAAAGCCAGCTCTTCGGCCACCTGCGCGGAGCCTTTACCGGAGCGGTAGCGACCCAGGAGGGTCTTTTCCAGCGGGCCCGTGGCGGCACCATCTTTCTGGACGAAGTGGGGGAGTTGCCCCTAGCCCTTCAAGTCAAACTCCTGCGCGCGATCGAGGAAAAAGAAGTCTTGCCGATCGGTGCTACCAACCCGGTCAAAGTCGACATCCGGATCGTCGCAGCCACCAACCGCGAACTCGAACAGTCCATCCAAGAGGGATCTTTCCGCGAAGATCTCTACTACCGTCTAAACGTGTTCGGTATCGCCATTCCGCCGCTGCGCGAACGGCGCGAGGATATCCCCTCTTTGGTCGAGTTCCTGGTCAATCGCCACAACATCGACATGAACAAGCATTTCCGGGGTGTCGACAACGGCGCCATGAAGGTGCTGATGAAGATGCCGTGGAAAGGTAACATCCGCGAACTCGACAACGTGATCGAACACGCGATGATAGTGGGCGACGGCGAATGGATAACCAGCAACGACTTACCGGGACGTATCTCGGCACAAGCCGGTATCGAAAACGCATTCGCGGGCGACGACCTGAAGAGCGCAATGCGTTTTTACGAGCGCAACCACATGATCAACGTACTCAAGCGTATAGACGGCGACAAGAAACGCGCATCGGAATTGCTCGGTATCAGCCTCTCGTCCCTGTACCGAAAGATCGAAGAACTCGGGATCTAACCTCGATCAGACTATAATTCACGGCGGAAAACGCCTCGGACTCGCGGGCGAGCACACAATCGGCGGCCATACTCGCGCCCGTCGATGCTCACATACGCTGGGATACGCTCCGCTCGGCCGCGGCTAACGTACTCCAACACGTTTTCGATCGTGAATTATCATCTGATCAAGGCAAAGCGGCGGAAAGCGAAATCGTCAGCGCGCCACCACCACCGGACACTCTATCTTTTCGAGCACCGGCCCGACCGACCCACCCTCGAACAAGGCACTGTCGGAATTTAGTACCAGCATGCGGCAGCTCTTGTCATGAAGAACCGTGAGCAGAGCAGACAGACTTATGCGTGGTACCGTGACGTAGCGCGCCTCGATGTTCCAGCCGCGTAGTTTCGTGGAAGCACGCTCGGTCAGTGCCGATGAGCCTTCGGCCGGAACCACCACCACCAAACCCTCCTCGCCTTCCAAGGCCATCGCGGCAGCGGTTGCAAGTGCACGATCGGCCGAGGCTTTGCCGTCGTAGGTAACGAGGACGGGCCTACCGAAAGGAGTTCCGCGCTGCAACAAGACAACAGTTCTGGGAGAACCGCTGGCAAGCGCCCTGGCGGTGGAACCGAGACGCTCGCGTCTAGCACTAGGCCCGCTGGCGCGGCCCACGATGACGATATCCGCCTCTTTGGATGCCGCGATCAGCTCGGCTGAAACACGGCCTCGCTGGCTGCGAAAGGTCCATCGCACATGAGCCTTCTCGGCCGCCGCCGCAACCGCCTGGCGCAGGCGGGTGGCCTGGCCGCGCATCGCTCGCGCCATCGCCGAACTGTCAAGCTCCCTGCCTCCCGCCGACAAACGTGAGTATTCCCGGGCAAAGGGTAGCGCCGCCATGCGCAGCACGTCGATGTCCTCGACATAGACCCCGATCAATTGAGCGTCATGCCGGGCCGCAAGTTCGGCTGCCACCTCGAGCGCACCCAGGCCCTGCGGAGAAGAATCAAGTGCCACGAGAACGCGGTCGATCTTGCGCTGCAATGACACTGAAGCTACCTCGTCCGAGCCTTGGAGGATCCGCTCGAGCCATCGCGTTCAGCGCCTAGCGAAGGCTCCGAGCCACCCTTGCCTTGCGTTGAACTCGCGGGGCCGGACCTCGCATCCGGTGCTGGACCGGACGGCCCACTCTGCTCACCTCGAGGAGAGCCGCTCGCGCCATCCCATGGCAAAGCGCTCGAGACTTCGTCGTAGCCCCCTTCACCATCGTCACCCCCTTCGCCGTCCGTCGCAGCAGGTTCTTCCTCTTCGTCGTCTTCATTTGCAGAGGAGGAGTCCTGCGCCTGGGTATCTTTTGGGATATCTTTAGAAGAGTTCAATTTTCTTTGTAGCTCGTGTAACTCGTCGAGACGATCCATCACTAGGCGGTTGACGCTTCCTTCGGGGTAGAGCCCGTCTTCCGCGACTTCACCGGCATCGATCCCGGTAAGTAAAGTCAACGCCTCTTCCACGGTATCGACGGCATAGATCGAAAACAGCCCTTTCCCGGCGGCTTCCACGACGTCCCTTCTCAACATCAAGTGTTTGACGTTGGCACGGGGAATCACCACGCCTTGCTCTCCGCTGAGTCCACGTGCAGCACAGACATCGAAGAATCCTTCGATCTTCTCGTTGACGCCGCCGATAGCCTGCACGCGCCCGCGCTGGTTAACCGAACCCGTCACCGCCAAGGATTGTTTGATCGCAACGCCGGCCAGCGCCGACAGCAAGGCGCAGAGTTCGGCAACCGAGGCGGAATCACCGTCGACTTGTCCATAGGACTGCTCGAACACCAAGCTGGCAGCCAAGGACAAGGGGCGGTCCTTGGCGTAACGCTCTGCCAAATAGTTCGACAGTATCAACACCCCCTTGGAATGCGTGGGCCCTCCGAGCCGCACTTCCCTTTCTATATCCACGACGGATCCGTTGCCGAGCCTAGTGGTTGCGGTAATGCGCGACGGCTGGCCGAAGGAGAAATTGCCGAGCATCAACACCGACAGTCCGTTGACCTGGCCTACCGCCTCACCGCCGGTATCGATCAAGACGGTGCCGCGATGAATCTCCTCATGAACCCGGCCACGAACCCGGTCCACCCTGCGCACGCGGCTATCGACTGCGACCTGCACGTCTTCTGCAAGGACTAGGTCGTGGCCCGCCGATGCTGCCCAGTAGTCCGACTCCCTGACCAGGTCACGAATTCCGCCCATGTGAGCCGACAATCGCTCGGCATCACCCACCGCGCGCGCCGAGTGTTCGACGATGCGGGCCACCGCGGCGCGGTCCAGATGCCGCAAACCCTCTTCTCTGACTCCTCCCGCAATCAGCCGTGCAAGCATCAGCACGCTGTGTGGCTCCCGGTCGAAGCGATCTTCAAAATCGGCGCAGACCTTTAACAATTCCGAGAACTCCGGATCGTGGCGGCACAGTAAGTAGTAAAGAGAGTGGTCACCGAGCAGGACGATCTTGAGCGACAGCGGCAGAGCTTCGGGCTCGAGCGATAGAGTCCCGGCCAGGGACAGCAAATGCGGCAGCGGTTCTATGCGTAGTTCGCGCGTGCGTACTGCCGCTTTCAGAGCTTCCCAGGCAAAAGGCTGGGCGAGGATCTTGCGAGCATCCAGAATCAAGTACCCGCCGTTGGCGCGATGGAGGGCTCCCGGCCTCAGGTAGGTAAAATCCGTACTCAGAGCCCCCATCTCGGTGCGGTAGTCGATGCGGCCGAATAGCTTTTGATAGGTCGGGTTCTCCTCATAGACGACCGGCGCGCCGCTATCCGGCGAACTCCGGACCAGCAGGTTCACGCAGTATCGATCGAGTGAGGGAGCAGGCATCGGAACAGGAAGCGCCGGAAGCGCCGGAAGCGCCTGCTGCTCGCCGCGGCGCCGGAAGTCGTCGACATGATGGACGACATCGTTCTCGACCGCGTCGAGATAGTCCGACACCCGGGGGAACTGCGCGTAAGCATCCCGCAATTCGTTGATGCTTTGCCCGACGGCGGCCAGCGCGACTTCGCGATTGAGACCCCTTACCTGCTCCCGCAGTTCGGTGGCGCCACGCGTGACCTCACGCATGCTTTCCTGCATACGTTCCTGAAGCTTCCCAATGGCGTTGCGAATCCGCTCGCGTTCGTCTTCGGGCAGGGCACCGAACTCCTCGGGACCCAGAACTTCACCATCCTTGACCGGCGCAAAGGCAAATCCACCGGGAGTACGCAACAAACGAATCCCTTGCGCACTCGCGTCTTGCGCAAGCACGCTCATCGCCTCCTCTTGTTTCTCCTTCAACCCCTCTTCGAGTTCCTGGAGGCGCCCGCGATAGTCGTCGGCTTCGAAAGCCGCCGGAATCGCATCCTTCAGCTCTTCGAGCAAAGCCTGCAAATCGCTTTGGAAGCGTGTGCCGACACCCGCCGGGAACTGCAAAGCCCACGGTTTCGTAGGATCGTCGAAATTATTGACGTAACACCATTCGGACGGAGTCGGCTGCGACGCGGCCCGCTCCGAGAGCAGACGGCGAACCAGAGTCCGTTTGCCGAGTCCGCTCGGACCCATCGCATAGAGGTTGTAGCCGTCACCGCCCATGCCGATGGCGAACTGCACGGACTCCACCGCACGCTCCTGTCCCAGACTGATCGCCGGGTTGCTCAACTCCTCCGTACTCTCGAAAGGTAGGTCTCGGGCATCGCAGCGCCGAATCAGCAGCCCGGTAGCAAGGGCTTCAGGTTTGCGCATGAGTCATCCTCCGCCGTTTCAAGCCATCATATCGATCACACTCTAGCGCGGGCCGGGCCACGAGCCATCGCGGGCTAAGGTGCACGAGCGACCGAGCGGAGGCAACAGCCGGTGAATTCTTCCCGACCGGAGCCACGGCAGCATCAAGGCGGCCGACTTGCCCGGCAAGCTCTGCGGCCCGGCAAGCTCTGCGGCCCGGC
>JAJRWY010000257.1 GCA_024276575.1 Candidatus Binatota bacterium | reverse complement strand
CCCAACGGCGCAAGCGCTCCAAGGTAGCGCAGCCTCGGGCAGCGTCCTCAGCGTCCTGAGGAAATGATGTTTGAAATTAAAAACGGCTCTTCGGTGGTCCCTTCGGCGTCACCGAAGTTGAAGTACCAACCTTCTTCGCCGGGGAAAGCCGGGGAGGGTAGTAGGCAGCGAGTCGCGTGTTCCAGTTGCATGTCGAAGATCGTCAGGGCCGGCAGGAACTGCTGTTCGTAGTCGTAGACCACGCGGCGCGCTTGCGGGAAAGGTTTGCGGCCAAGTTTGAATTGATTGACCCAGGCCTTCCACAGTTGGCCTTTGCGGTCGTACATCTCGGTGTAGGGAATGACGAAGCTTTCATGGTCTAGGTAGATGATGCGGCTTTGATAAGCGTAGTCGGGCAAGCGCGAGCGCCCTTCGATTACGTAAACGCGGCGCATCTCCCAGGTATCCTCGAACATGAAGTCGGCCGGCCCCTGCATCCAGCGCCCGGGGAAATTGCGGGTGTGCATGGCGCCGAGGATGTCGCGGCTGCCGAGCAGCCGCCAGTCCATCCACGCCGGATTGCCCGCGTAACCGGCGTAGCTGTCGATGTCGGCGTCCTGCCCGAACAGAGCATCGGATCGTTGCGCCGAGGAAAGGCGGCGCACACGTTTGAGCAAGGGATAGTAGAGCCAACTATCGTCTTGGCGGTAAGGGTCGAGGTAGCGTGTGTAGGTAAGGCCCACGCCTTTCAAGTCGAAAGGCTGGATGATGGGATGCATGACCTCGCGGTAACGCACTCCGTCGCGAGTCTTCCAGGTCGGCATCGGGTCATGATAGAGCCGGCTCACATAGTAGAGGCGGCGAAAATGGCCCATCTGGAAATGCCGCTCCACGCTCATGCCGCGATCGGGCGATAGGCTGCCGGTATCACATTCAAAGCGGCGCACGTCGAGATCGTCGACTACGATGCGCGCTTCGTAGTTGAGCATCAGTTTGATCGCCGCGTCGGGGTCGCTCGCGTCGACCAGAGGGAAGGGTAGCCCGGCCACATAGTTCTCGGCGTGGCTCTTGTCCGCGGCCAGGGTGACCTGGGCATAGTACTTCTGTGTGGCCTGCAGGCGCGCCGGTTCCAGCGGTATAGGCCGGGTCTCGACCACTTCCATCCTCAACCCGCGCGCCAGGGCCCATTTGATGGAAGGGCCGAAGTACTGCGAATAACGATCCGAGTTGGCGTGCTCGACTACGGTCCCGGGCTGCGGTGGCGCATGGGCCGGCTGCTCGGCGCGGGCGCCACCCGCCGCCAGCAGTAACAGCGCCAGTGCCGCGATCGCGGAGGCCGGCGCTTTGACGAGACGGCCGAGTATGATTCCGGAGACGATGCCGGCGACATGAGCGACGTTGTCGCGGCCGGGCCCGAAACCGATGAGCATCGCGTAGCAGGCGGCCATGGCGCCGATAACCTGCCAGGGCGCCGCTGCGCTACGGCGTGAACCGAACAGGATCGGCGACTCCGGACGCCGTTCCTCATCGAAATCGGCATCGTCGGCCAAGTGCGCCTCGCCGTAAAAGCTCGAATGGCTATCGAACTCCGCCATGTCCTGGTCGAAGGGGTCATCATCGACCAACGCTTCGTGCTCGAGTTGAGAATCATCGTGGAATGCGCTGGAAGCCGCCGCTGAAGCCGCCTTGCTTCGCGCACGATCAGCCAGGGCCAGGCCGCCCAGCGCGCCGAGGACACCCGCGATGGCACCGGAAGCTCCGGCCTTGATCCCACCGACGGGATTAAAGAGATGGCTGGCAATGTTGGCCAGGACACCGGTGGCCAAGAAGAGGCCGAGGAAGCGCAAGCGACCCAGCAATCGCGCCAGCGGAGGCCCGACGATCAACAGAGTGGCCATGTTGCTGAGCAGATGGCCGGCGTTGAAGTGCAGGAACACGGCCGTCAGCAAGCGCCAGTACTCTCCCGCGGCGATCAAGTTGTATGCCGAAGCACCCGCGCGGATCATTTGCGAACGTGAAGCGTCGTCGCCGAGGCCGTGCAGGGAGAAATGGATGGCGCTACACAGGACGATGATCGCGAACACCACCGAGCTGCCGGGACCGAACCAACGCTCCGCTGCCTCACCGTAGGCAGCCACACGGCCGCCCTCGGAGCCGCGCGCATGGGTTTGGCGCCGGGGAACACCGTGAGGGAACTCGTCGGCCAACAACTCCTTGGCACGCTCGAACTGACCGGCCGGAACCAGCACCTGATGGCGGCGCCTGCTGCTGCGCTCGATCTCGGCGTCGATGTCCATGGCCAGCATGAGTACCGCAACACGGTTGGCTTGCGTATAGCTCATCCCCCGGCATAGTGGCTGCCATTGTTTGGGCACCAGACCAGGGTGCCATAAGGTTTAGGCGATGGACACCAAAGAGTTGATCATAGAAAGCTTGAGTAAAGCGTTTGCACCCGAGCACATCGAAGTCGTGGACGAGAGCCACAAGCACCGCAGCCATGCCGGAGCCGGCGGCGGCGGGCATTTCTACCTTTACTTGGTCTCTGACCGCTTCGAGGGGCTCAAAGCCGTAGCCCGGCAGCGATTAGTCTACCAGGAATTGGCCGAGCTGATGGGAGGCGCCATCCATGCCCTGTCCATGCAAACTCTCACTCGCGCCGAAGCCCGCCCCCCACAAGCTAAATAGTCGGGGAGGGGTAGCTACTTGCTGGATAATCGGGGGCGCGTATGTATTTGCCGGCGCAAGCGTAACGCAAGCATGACTCGGGCTGGTACTTACTTGCAGAAGTGAGAACGCGAAGCGAAGTCTTGATACGATCCGGGCTGTAGGCCTGGACATGAAAAACGAAAAGTGGGTTGCGGGGGCTAAACCCCTTGCGCGCGAAGCAAGAGCCGCGAAGCAGGCTCCAAGAGCCGGGGACAATCAACATATGAGCGCGTTGAAACTACGTGAGAGCAAGCGCTGGCTGGAGCGGGCCCGTGCCGTCATTCCCGGCGGCGTCTACGGCCACCAGAGCCCGAATCTCCTGGTGCCCGGTCGCTACCCGGCTTTCATCTCCGAGGCGCGCGGCTGCCGGGTGCGCGATCCCGACGGCAACGAATACATCGACTTCCTTTGCTCTTACGGCCCCATGGTCGTCGGCTACCAAAACCCCGCCGTTCACCGTGCCACCGAGAAGCAGCGCGCCTTGTGTGACGCCGGCACTCTACCCGCACCCAACATGGTGGAGCTGGCCGAGAAACTGGTCGCCGTAAGCGAGGGGATGGACTGGGCAATGTTCGCGAAGAACGGTTCGGATGCCTGCACCTGGGCGCTCGCCCTGGCCCGGCAGCGTAGCGGCCGTGATCTGATCGCGATGGCCGGGGGCAGCTATCATGGTGTGCACGGGTGGTGCAATCACTTCACCGCCGGTTTTCCCGACAGCGACCGGGCCTCCACCGTGGAGTTTGCATGGAACGACCTGCAAGGCCTCAGTGCTTTGTTCGACGAGCATAGCAAGTCGCTAGCGGCAGTCATCGTAACCCCCTTCCGCCACGAAGCTGGGGCCGACTCGGTGATGCCCGCTGAGGGTTTCCTCGAGGGTATCCGCAGCTTGTGTGACCGCCACGGCGCCTTGATGATCGTTGACGACGTACGTGCCGGCTTCCGCCTCCACCGCGGCGGCTCGACGCAGCTATGGGGCGTCACACCCGACCTGCTCGTATACTCCAAGGCCCTGGCCAACGGCTATCCGCTCTCGGCGTTGCTCGGCAACGAATCACTGCGGAGCGCCGCCGAAGGGGTCTTCGTGACCGGAACGTTTTTCACCCAAGCAGTGCCCATTGCCGCCGCAATCGCCACGCTCGAGGAACTGGAGGCCAAGGACGGCATCGCCTACATGAACGCCATCGGTGAGCGCTTCTGCGACGGCCTACAACGCGGCGCCGACAAAGCCGGCGTGCAGATCCATGTTTCCGGCCCCCCGAGCATTCCGTTCATGACCTTTCCCGCCGACGCCGGCAGCTTCGAGCGTAGCCGTGTATTTGCCGCCGCCTGCGTGCGCGGCGGCGTCTTCGTGCATCCCTACCACAACTGGTTCATGTCGACCGCACACCAAGAGTCCGATATCGACGAGGCCTTGGCGATTGCAGCCAAGGCGTTTCGCGAAGCCGCCCGCGTTCGCGCTTCATGAGCCGCCGTCAGCAGGAGTGGCCATGAGCAAGGAACTGCGTCTTACCCACTTCGGCCGCAGATCGGGCAAGCCCTACGAGATCCGGGTGTGGTACGCGATGATCGAGGGTGAGATCTGGGTGGGAAGCCTCGACCGTGAGCGCAACTGGGTAAAGAACGCGCGTGCCGGCGGCCACGTACGTTTGGACCTCGGCGACGGAGCAGCGGACTACCGGGCTGAATGGCAAGACGAGCCCCAGTGCATCGAACGTTTCCGTGCCGCGATCGGCGCCAAGTATCCGCTGTTGAGCCGGCTGATGAGGATATTCAGCCGGGGCAAGCAGCCCGCCGTGTTTCGTATGACACCGCAGTAAGCAAGCAAGTGCTCCGCCCGCAGAGCCCAGGAGCGCGCGGCCGCTACGGCAAAATTGGCGGATGCTTGCCGTTCGTAGTTAGCGGCGCGCCCCGCCCGCAGCGACGATGCTTTACGCTTGGCCCGCGTCTGCAGAGCCAGCCCTGCTGCATTGACAGCCATGCAGGTATGCGTTGTCATAGTGCGGCGTTTCGACAGCCACCCGATATCGAGGAGAGCAACTATGTCCGCCGCCAAACGCCACTTTTTCATATGCACCAACCGCCGGCCGCCGGTATCGCCCAAGCCTTCCTGTGCTCCCAACGGCTCCGAGGACGTTCTGTTCGCGCTGCGTGAGGAAAGAGAGAAACGCGGGCTCTCCGCCGATATCTTAATCACCGCCACCGCCTGCCTCGGCCCCTGTCCCTCGGCCGGCGCCACCGTAGTCGTCTATCCCGAGGGCGTGTGGTACAGCAACGTCACAGTCGACGACGTCACGGAGTTGGTCGAGAGCCACATGATCGAAGGCAAGCCCGTCGAGCGCCTGCGCGATCCACTTTATTCGTAAAGCGGATTCGCGCAGGCCGCTGCCGTTTTTTTCGAGGTGTATAGCCGGCCGCCGGCGCGTGCCGACGATAACGTCGGCACGCGCCGGGTTGGCTACAGTGTCGCCACCGCGTCGGCCACCAAGTCTCCGACTTCCGAAGTCGAATAACCCATACGCCCGGCGTTCATCGATTTGAGCTTCTCGGCAGCAACATAAGCGATAGCCTTGTCGATCTGCGCGGCCGCGTCCGCTTCGCCCAGCTCGGCCAGCAGCATCTGGGCAGCCGCGATCGCCGCCATTGGGTTGATCACACCCTGTCCGGTGTACTTCGGCGCCGAGCCGCCGATGGGCTCGAACATCGAGGTCTGGCCGGGGTGAATATTGCCGCCGGCCGCAATGCCCATACCGCCCTGAATCATCGCCCCGAGGTCGGTGATGATGTCGCCAAAGAGATTGTCGGTGACGATCACGTCGAACCACTCGGGGTTCTTCACCATCCACATGCAGGTAGCGTCCACATGGGCGTAATCGCGTTTGATGTCTTCGTAATCGGCCGCGCCTACCTCGTGGAAGGCCCGCTCCCACAGGTCGAAAGCGTAGGTAAGCACGTTGGTCTTGCCGCACAGGGTGAGCGTGTTGTCCTTGTTGCGTTTGCGCGCAAGATCGAAGGCGTAGCGCAGGCAACGCTCCACGCCCATGCGAGTGTTTACCGACTCCTGCACCGCAACCTCGTGCGGCGTGCCCTTGCGCAGCAAACCTCCCGCGCCCGCGTACAAGCCTTCGGTGTTCTCGCGTACCACTACGAAGTCGATGTCCTCGGGGCCTTTGCCGGCCAGCGGAGTCTCGACCCCGGGATAGAGTTTAACCGGGCGCAGGTTGATGTAGAGATCGAGTTCAAAGCGCAGTTGCAGCAGCAAGCCTTTCTCGAGGATGCCCGGCTTGACGTCGGGATGTCCGATCGCGCCGAGCAAGATGGCATCGAAAGCGCGGAAATCGTCCACCGCCGTCTCCGGCAGCACCTCACCGGTGGCCAGATAGCGGTCGCCACCCAAATCGAAATGCTCGGTCTCGTACTTGAACCCGAACTTGGCCGCAGCGGCCTCGAGAACCTTGACGCCTTCGGCTGTGACTTCCGGCCCGGTGCCGTCACCGGGGAGAATCGCGATCTTATACAATGGAGCCTCCTGCTTGACTAAGACTGTGGGTGGATGCTTAGCGGGCGCAAAGTTTACAGTAACGTCCGGCCTTCTCAAATGACGCACGGGGTCGCCGTTTACCGGCCCCGCAGCGCGCAGCGGGTGTGTAGCTCAGCCTCATGCCGGCGCGACAAAACTGCCCCGGCGAAGCTTGAGAATTAAGCATACGGCTGACATACTTCTGGACTCGAAGACCGTATTCGAACTCTGAGGCGGCGTGCCCAAGTGGTTAAGGGAGAGGTCTGCAAAACCTCCATTCAGCGGTTCGAATCCGCTCGCCGCCTCCATTTTTCCCTTTCTCTCCACGGCCGCCGGCCATAGCAGCGCCAGGGTTCCGCATAGCGAGGCCGCGGCTGTTATAATCCGACGCGCGAACCGCAAGCCGGGATGGTGGAACTGGTAGACACAGGGGACTTAAAATCCCCTGGGGTAATCCCCGTCCGGGTTCGAATCCCGGTCCCGGCACTTTGTTTTCACAGGGGGGGCGCGGTGGTGGTGGCTGGTTGGTGGGGTCGGAGGTTACGGCGGGCAAGAGCGTGAAGCGGTATTTCTTGCCCTTCCCATCGAGGACGATTAGTTGCTTGTACTCGAAATCCACGTCCTTGATCCGTAGCCGCACGCATTCCATCAGTCGGATTCCGCCACCGTAGAGCAACTCCGCCATGAGCAGTCTCGCCGAGATTTGTCGCTTGACAGCCAGGTGCGTCAGAAAGTCGCGAACCTCGGTCTCACCCATGGCCTGAGGATGTCGGGTTCCGTGGTGCAGAATAAAGCGGCGAATCCAACTGACGTAGGTCTTCTCCGTCCGGTAGCTGTAATGCTTCGCCCGGATCGCGTCACGCACCTGATCGAGTAGCTTGGGTTTCACCGCCGCCGTATAACTCCGCAGCCCATCGCCAGCAGGTCGGACGCCTTGCGTCGGGCCAACGAGTTGGAGTATTAAAAGAAATCGGGGGGCCCACCAAGAACAGTCGTGTAATATCACGCCGGATAGGTCGCCCAAGTAATTGTT
>JAJRWY010000256.1 GCA_024276575.1 Candidatus Binatota bacterium | reverse complement strand
ACGAGCCTCAATCGCCCGCAATCTCGGCCCGTTCGCCGCTCGCCGGCTCGCGTCTCACCACTTTTCGGCCCTCGACGTACTGTTAGTACGCCTGCGGGCCTCATCGCTGCGCTTGGGCCGATCTCACGGGCGCTTGCGACTTTCGCGACGAGGTTTCACGAATAATGCGGGTTAGAACAGCCGAACTCGCTTCGTTCGCCTGAAAGTCACATTCAGCGAAACCTTACGGAGCAAGGAAGATTTCTCTACACCCCGAACCCGCCTCACGCCAGCAGCGCGTCGAGTGCCGTCACCACTGCTTCTTCGGCCCGGTCGCGCTCCAGCCCCCGGTAGCGACGTAGTTGGTCCCAGATGCCGAAGCTGACGACGGCTGCCAACATGCACTGGCGAAGCTCGCGCTCGGCGACGGCCAGGGTGGCAAGCTCAGGTGCGAACACCGCACCGGCCTCCCGCATCAGTAAGTCATGGGCCCAGGCCAGCCGCTTCGCCAGAGTCGGCGAGCACGCCTCCTGCTGCAACGCCGCCCGGCGCACCGGCGCTACCGTCTCGTGAATCACCGCCCAGCGGCAAGCGAATTCCCGCACCCGTTGGGACCGGGACGTCCCGCCTTGGGGAAGCGACGGAGCAAGCGTAGCCAAACGCGCGATCTGGCGATCGGCGACCTCGGCCAGGAACCCCTCTCGATCGCGAAAGTGGCGAAACACCGCACGCGTGGAAACACCGGCCCTCTGTGCGATATGATCGACGCTAGGCGCAAGGATTCCCTGCTCCAGCAGTTCCAGATAGGCGGTGACCAAGATTGCCTTGGTAGCCTCGGAGCGCCGGTGCCGCCCGTCACTTGCCCCGTCCGCCGCCTGCCCGCCCCGGTGGCGCGCGGAGGAACCCGATGCCGCTCGCGCAAGTGACGCTGTCCCTGAGCTTGGCGCAGTACCCGCAATCGCGGCCTTCCCCGAGCTTGCGACCGTGCCCACGGTCACCGCCGCCCCGGAACTTGCCGCCGCCGTCGCGGCCTTCCGAGAACTTGCCACCATCCCCGATTTCGCCGGATCCGGATGCCTTCGTCGTGCCATGACGGAGATAGTAACAATTGTCATTGCATGTGACAATACATCTTGACAGTATCCTCGCCGCTCAGACGGCTGCCGGGGGACGCCGCAAAGGGAGAATACTAGAGATGAATCGAGTCATGGCCGCCGCCTTTGCCTTCGTGTTACCCATCGCTTCAGCCGCCGGCGCAGCACCCGTCCAAGATTGGACACGTACGGAAACCCGCCAGGACTGTGCCGCCTACAATCCTCTGCGCAGCCCTTTCTTCGGAGAGACCCACATCCACACCGGGCACTCCCTGGACGCGGCCTTCGTGCGCGTGCGTACCACGCCACGCGACGCCTACCAGTTCGCCAAGGGGGCCGCCATCGGCCTGCCTCCCTACGACGCGGCGGACAACCCGACGCGGTCGGCCCTGTTGCGGCGGCCACTGGACTTCACCGCGATTACCGACCACGCCGAGAACTTCGGGGAATCCGTCATCTGCTTTACCCCCGGCCTGAGCGGCTACGACTCGACCCAGTGCCAAGATCTGCGCGCCCGCTTGGCCTTGGCGCCTACCGGCCCCCAGTTCCCGCCGCCGTCGATCTTCGTTCAGTTCCTGGCCCTGCAGCAAGATCCCAATCCAGTGCGTTTCGACTGGTGCGGCGTAGGCGGCGCCAATTGTCTGGCCGAGGGATCCTTGCTGTGGCAAGACGTAGTCGCCGCAGCCGAGGAACACTACGACCGCACTAGCGCCTGCACCTTTACCAGTTTCGTCGGCTACGAGTGGACAGCCAACACCAACGGCTGGAACCTCCATCGCAACATCATCTTCCGTAACGACGACGTTCCGGCCATGCCCACCAGCTACTTCGAAGCCCCCAAGGTCCAGCAGCTCTGGGACAGCCTAGTCCAAGACTGCAGCACCAGCCTGAGCCGTTGCGAGTTCCTGACCATACCGCACGGCCCCAACGCCAGCGGCGGCTTCATGTTCGTCTCCGAGACCGCCGACGGAACACCCTTGGATCGCGCAGGCGCCGTACAACGCTCGAAGTACGAACCGCTAGTGGAGATTTTCCAAAACAAGGGCGGCTCGGAATGCCGCACGGGGCTCGGCAACAACGACGAAGCCTGCGGTTTCGAACAGTTGGAACGTGCCAAGTTGTTTACGCCCGCTGTCGCGGGCACTACCGTCGAGTGGTCTACGCAGATGCGCAACGTACTCAAGGTCTCGCTGCTGCAAGAAAGGTTGCGGGGCGGTAATCCCTTCCGCTTGGGTTTCATCGGATCCCCCGACGGCCACACCTCGACACCCGGCTACACCAACGAAGAAGACGTCAGCGCCACCGGCAGTAACGGCGCAGTGGAATCTCTGCCCGAGTGGCGCATCACCGACCTGCCGCCTACCGGCATCACCGCCAACCCCGGCGGCTTAGCCGTGCTATGGGCCGAAGAGAACTCGCGCGACGCGCTGTTCGCCGCCATGAAGCGCCGCGAGGCTTACGCCACCAGCGGCACCCGGCCCATAGTGCGTTTCTTCGCCGGCAACTATCCCACCGATTTGTGTTCCAACCCGGCCTTCGTCGAGGCCGGCTACAACGGCGGCGTACCCATGGGCGGCGAATTCGGCCCCCTGCCCGGCAACGCTGCCCCCCGCTTCGCCGTCATGGCCACCAAGGACCCCGGCGGCAACGGCGCCCCGAGTACTCCCCTGCAGCGTATACAGATCATCAAGGGGTGGGTCGACGGCAACGACCTGCGTGAAGCGGTCTACGACGTCGCCGGCGACGCCAACAACGGCGCGTCCGTAGACTTGGCCACTTGCACGCCCACCGGCACCGGCTTCGATTCGCTGTGCACCGTGTGGGAAGACCCGGATTTCGATCCCGCCCAGCACGCCTTCTACTACGCACGGATTCTCGAGAATCCGACCTGTCGCTGGCACATGTATGTGTGCAAGCAACTCGGCGTGGACTATAACGATCCCGCCACCATCACCGCAGACAATGCCAACTGTTGTCTCGACAATATCGAGGACATCATACAGGAGCGCGCCTGGACCTCTCCGGTGTGGTACCGTCCTGACTTTTTCGGCATCGTCAAAGGCAAGATCAAGTTCGGCAAGCGGCCGAACGAAGACAAGCTCAAGCTCGGCGTGGAATATTCGCGGATGAACCCGGCCGCGGATCCGTCTACCGGCGATGTGGTCATCGTACTGCGCGACAACGACGACATCTTGAACGCCACGATCCCGGCCGCCGCAATCGAAACCAAGAAGGCCGGCGCCAAGTGGCTCTACAAAGACAAGGCGGGAACCATAAGCGGGATCAAGAAGCTCAAGATCTCCGTGTCCGGCAAGGGTAAGGGCAAGATCAAGCTGACTACCGTCAAGACCGACCTTTCGGCCGCCGATCCCAACGCGCACGATATCGAACTTTCGGTGAGCATCGGCGACATCAGTAGTACGGGCACGCGGGCCTGGACGGGCGATGCGAGCAAGCTGGCGACAGTAAAACTGTGAAGCACCCCCTGCCCGTGTTTCTGGCCGCCGGGGCCGTGCTCGCACTGTTGCGCGCTTACGGGGCTCCGCAAGCAGCGAATTCACCCGCCGCTGAGCCCGCCCGTATCGTAATCGAAGCGGCGCGTATCGAACGTGCATTGGCTGCCCATACGCGTGCCACCGGCGAAGTTCCCGGCGAAGAAGAACGCAACTCCATCATTGCTGCCGAGGTCCGCGATCAACTGCTGTTGCACGCCGCACTCGACATGAAGCTCGACCGTATCGATCCCCGTATAAGTTGGCGGCTGATGGAGAAGATGCGCTTTCTCGGCGAGGCGGACGAAGACGATGCGGCGGCTACGGTCCGACGAGCCCGCGAGCTAGGGCTGGCCGAGCACGATGTCGTCATCAAGCGCATGCTCATCGAGAAAATGGGAACCCTGGCCCGGCATCAGGCTCAGCAGCAAGAGTTCGATGCCGGCGAGTTGCAAGCGTTCTTCGGCGAACACCGCGAGCGTTGGAACTTGCCACGGCGGACTTCGCTACGCCACATCTTTTTCCCCGGACTTTCGGATGCGGCCTATCAAGCGGCCGCAACAGCCCTAACGGAAATCCAGCGCAGCGGCCGTAGCCGTGACCGGGAGGTCTCGATGGGACTACCGTTCGTGACCGGCCCCAGGCTAGAGGCGGCCAACGACACGGCCTTGGCCAAGCTCTTCGGCGGCGGTTTCTCCGAGGCCGTAGGCGAGTTACCGCTGGGCGTCTGGAACGAACCGTTGGCTTCGGCGCACGGCTGGCACTTGGTGCTGGTGGACCAGCGGCAACCCGCGCGCGCCGCCCGCCTCGAAGAAGTGCGTGGCCAAGTCGTCGCGGCCTTCCAGGCCGAGCGTGGAGACCGGGGGCTTGCACGGCTGGTCGAAGAACTGCAGCGCCGCTACGAGGTGTCGATCGAACCCCTCGGAGGTGTCCGCAGCGCGGGTGGTGCGGAAGCAGGAGACGGCAATGCCTGAGTGCAACACTCGCCATCGTGGCCGGGCCAGGGGCCGGGCTCTTGCGGCGGCCGTCGTGATGATGCTCGCAATCGTCGGGCAGCCCAGTTCAGCCCCGGCACACGCGCTGGCTCCGGCACTACTGGAGTTGGTGGAAACAGGAACGCAGGGCACGGTCGAGGTACTGTGGCGCCGCTCCTACCAAGGAACGCCGGGGGTGGTCATGACGCCGGCGCTTCCCGGCCACTGCCGCCCGCTGGGAACGCCGGTGGACAAGCGCGGCAATGTCACGATGGACAGCCGCTGGCGCATCGATTGCGGTACGCGGGGGCTGCGAGGCTCCTGGATAGGAGTGGCCGGAATCGAGGAGACCAAGACCGATGCGCTGCTTCGCGTTGCCTACCGCGACGGCAGCAGCACCTTGGCAGTCTTGCGCGCGGAAGCACCGCGCCTGCAGCTTCCTGAGAAAACCGGGTCCGCGCGCGTGGCCGCCGACTACATCAAGCTGGGCGTCGATCACATTCTGCACGGCTTCGATCACTTGCTGCTTCTGCTTTGCCTACTGTGGCTGATCCCGAACCTGCGTATGCTGCTGGCGGTGCTGAGCAGTTTCACGGCCGGACACACGGTAACCCTGGCTCTGGCCATGGTGGCGGTACAGCCTCTGCCTCAAGCTCCCATCGAGGCCGCCATCGCCGCTTCGGTTCTGCTGCTTGCCGTGGAAGCCGCCGGAGAGAACCGTTCGCGCTGGATCGGTAGCCGGCCGTGGATAGCAGCCGGCGTTTTCGGTTTGCTCCACGGCCTCGGCTTTGCCGGCGCCTTGCGCGACATCGGCCTGCCGTCCGCGCAGATACCGGTGGCCCTGCTCTCGTTCAACGTGGGAATCGAGCTGGGGCAGATCCTCTTCGTCGCCGGTGCCGGCGTTTGCTTGGCGCTGGCGCGGCGCCTGCTGTTGCCGCTTTGGGTGCAGGCCACTCCCGTCTACGTCGCCGGCTCGCTGGCTGCGATGTGGACGATCGAACGAACTGTTTCGCTGTGGTAGCTGCGCGAGGACGGCTTGCATGATGGCGAATAGCACAGCAGCGGCCTGCATAGTAGTGAATCGTACGGCAGCAAACCGCGCGATGGTGTATTACGCTAATGTGGATTACTTGGCGTTGGATTGCGCGGCGTTGGATTGCGCGGCGTTGGATTGTGCGGCGTTGGATTGCGCGGCATTGGATTGTGCGGAGTTGGGTTGCGCGGAGTTGGGTTGCGCGGAGTTGGGTTGCGCGGCGTTGGATTGTGCGGAGTTGGGTTGCGCGGAGTTGGGTTGCGCGGAGTTGGGTTGCGCGGCGTTGAGTTGCGAGGAGTTGGGTTGCGCGAAGTTGGGCGGGAAACGATGAAACGTGCGCTACTCGTAGGCGGGCTTGCCGCTGCCGGCATTGTCGTCGTCGTCCTCGCAACGTTATCGCTCCCCAGCGTGCAAGACGCGTTGGTCCGACGCATGGCGAGTAGGCAGATTCAGCCGCGCGAGGAGTTGCTGCGCTACGACGGAATGCGGGTGGTGTTATGCGGGACGGCTTCTCCAATGCCCCATCCCCGTCGCGCTCAGGCCTGCGTGTTGGTGATCGCCGGCGGCCGCTTCTGGATCGTGGACGCCGGTGCGCGCAGTTCCAACAACGTAAGCAGGTGGCGCGTTCCCTACGATAAGATTGCCGGTATCTTGCTGACCCACTTCCACTCCGACCACATCGGCGATCTCGGCGAGTACCGACTGCAGAGCTGGGTTATGGGACGGCCCCAGCATCTAGAGGTGTACGGGCCCGAAGGAGTCGAACGCGTAGTCGCCGGTTTCAACGAAGCCTACGCCCTGGATGACGGATACCGCTTCGCCCATCACGGAGCCGAAGTCGCCGATCCGGCGCTGGCCGATCTCGTGGCAAGACCTTTTGCGGTCGGCGGCCTCGACCAAGCGAAGTCTCAGGTCATCGTCGATCGCGACGGACTACGCATCACTACGTTTGCTGTCGACCACTCGCCGGTGCATCCGGCCGTGGGCTACCGCTTCGACTACGCCGGCCGCTCGTTGGTGATCAGCGGCGACACGTCCCCCACCGAAGCCGTCGCAGACGCCGCCCGCGGCGCCGACGTGTTGCTGCACGAAGCGCAAGCCAATCATATGGTAGCCATCGCACGCGAAGTCGCCGAGGAATCGGGCAGGCCGCGAACGGCCAAGATTCTCGCCGATATCCCGCGCTATCACACGTCCCCCACCGAAGCGGCCGAACTGGCCGGCCGCGCCGGCGTAAAACTGCTGGCGCTCTACCACCTGACCCCGCCCCCACCCAACGCCCTAGCCGAACGTATCTTCACTCGCGGCATGGATGCCTTCTCCGCGCTTCGCTGGGTACTGGCCGACGACGGCATGCAAATCGACCTGCCCCGCGCCTCGACCGAAGTCATCGTCGGCGCAATCGAGTAGCGGCCGGGCTCGCGCGGTAAATCGGGGACGGGGATATTTACCCGGCCTCTAAAGGATCAGGCTTACGAGCAAGGCACAGCACTCCCAACCATCACCAAATTATCGGAACTGTTTCGGGCAGTAGACCCCGATCACGAACTAGCCCTGACCGTGGCCTAACGGGCAGAAACGCGGCGCAGTGACATTGACATTTGTTCAACGCTT
>JAJRWY010000255.1 GCA_024276575.1 Candidatus Binatota bacterium | reverse complement strand
TAAAATAGGAGTAAAATAGGGTCCGACCCCATCCGTCGGTCACGACCCCAAGGCCCCATCCCGTCGGGATGGGGCCTTTTTCGTGGTAGGTGGTTGCGCTGCGGTTTTGGTACCGGAAAGGCCCGTCTAAGGGCCTCCCCAGCACAGTGTGCACAGATTCCCTCAGCGAATACGCCACCTTGCGGAGCAAAATAGGGTCCGACCCCATCCGTCCATCCGTCGGTTTAGGCGGCCGCTTTGATCTTTTCGGTTAACTCGGGGACCGCCTGGAACAAGTCGGCGACCAAACCGAAGTCGGACACGCTGAAGATCGGCGCTTCCTCATCCTTGTTGATCGCACAGATGACTTTCGAGTCTTTCATCCCCGCTAGATGCTGGATCGCTCCGGAGATGCCGATTGCAAAGTAGAGTGTCGGTGCCACTACCTTGCCCGTTTGTCCGATCTGCAGATCGTTGGGCACGAAGCCGGCGTCGACTACTGCACGGCTGGCTCCCAAAGCGGCCCCGAGTGCGTCGCAAAGCGGGTTGAGTATCTCGGCGAACTGCTCGGCGCTCTTGAGGCCGCGGCCGCCGGAAACGATACGCTCGGCTTCGGTCAATACCGGCCGGTCGGACTTGGTCTCTTCGAGGCTCACGAACTTCGCGGCGTTGGCCGGGGCAGCCAACTCGACCGAAAGGGCTTCCACCGGGGCTTCGCCGCCTCCTTCAGCCGGATCGAAAGCCGTGGTTCGCACCGATACCACTTTGGTTTCGGCGCTCAGCTCGACGGTGGCGAACACGTTGCCCGCCCACATCGGCCTCTGCAGCGTCCCGTCGTCGTTGATGCCGGTAATATCGCTGGCAATCGAGGCGTCCAGCGCCGCCGCCAAGCGCGGTGCGATGTCCTTACCTTTGGATGTCGCTGCAAAGACTATGGTCTTCGCATCGGTGGCTGCGGCCGCCGCTTTCAGTGCTTCCACGCTGATGTCGGCGAGCGCGTGCTCCGCCGCCGCGTTGTCGATGGTGACTACCTTGTCGGCACCGAGTCCTGCGGCCGCCTTGGCCACCTCGTCGATACCCGAACCGACCACCGCCAGTATCGTTTGGCCGCCGGATAGTCCGGCGAGCTTCTTTCCTGCCGCCAGCGCTACCGAAACCGCCTTGGGTACGCTTCCGTGTGCGTGTTCAGCATAAACCAGTACGTTGCTCACTGTTCCACTACTCCTTGCCTAAAGAACTTTGGCTTCGCTCTGCAGAGCGGTGACCAACTCGTCAACCGACTCGACAATGCGGCCGGCCTCTCGCGCGGGCGGAGGGGCCATGCTCTTGATCACGATCTTCGGAGTCGTATCGACACCCAGGGAAGCGGCTTCGATTTGCTCCAGAGGTTTCTTGCGCGCTTTCATGATTCCCGGCAACGACGCGTAGCGGGGTTCGTTCAAGCGTAGGTCGGCAGTGATCAGCGCCGGCAAGGGTACCGATATGGTTTCCATGCCGCCGTCGACCTCGCGGGTGCACTCGGCGGAGGACTTGTCATCGGCAATCTTGAGTTCGGAGATAAAGGTCGCCTGCGGCCAGCCGAGCAACTGCGCAGTCATCTGTCCGACTTCGTTGGAGTCGTCGTCGATGGCCTGCTTGCCGGTGATGACGATGTCGGGAGACTCTTTCTCAACGATCTTGACGAGAATCTTAGCCACCGCACTGGTGTCCAAGTTCTCGCCGGTTACCAGGATGGCCCTGTCCGCGCCCATGGCCAGGCCGGTGCGCAACTGCTCTTGCGCCTCGGAAGGGCCGATCGACACCACGACTACCTCGGCGTCGCCCTGGGCTTCCTTAACGCGAAGCGCTTCTTCTATAGCAATTTCGTCGAATGGGTTTACCACCCACTTGATGCCCGCCTCTTCGATGCCGTCTCCCGACGAGTTGACCTTGATGGTCGACTCCGGGTCGGGGACGCGCTTGGCGGTTACCAGGATTTTCACCGTCCGATTCCTCCTAAGTTGATTAGCCTGTAAAGGGTCCGGGTTACTGACCCTTTGCCAAATGGGCAGGCGAACTGGTGGCGGTTACCACGCGGCGCGGCATGATTCAAACTGCCGCCGTCCGCTAGGCCCTTTGGCCGGGCATTTTTCGCTTGCTCCCGCCATGTTCCGGGCGTCCTGCAGGCCATCCGAGGAGACACCTTGTGGAGGCATTCCGCAGGCCGTTCTGGGCATCGTTGGGCGGGTGTGCTCCGGCGAGGTCGAAGCCGCCGCAATGCGAGGCATTCCGCAGGTCATTCTGGGCATCGTTGGGCGCCCTGCGGGCTAGCCTGGGATTGGCTCTCGCCCGGCCTCCCGCCCCTGCGAGTGCAGGCCCTTTCAATATGTTCATAAGGGGCGCGCCGACGGCTCTTCCTCCAGGGTCTGCCGGCGGCCTGCGGCGGTTTCGGCCGCCACTTCTAAGCACGATTTGCCAAGCGCGCGACAAAACGCCAATTTAGCCCGCAATGAGCAAGATAGTATTGTTTGGCCAGGCTGCTTTCGGGAAAGCTGTCCTCGAAGGATTGTTGTCCCAAGGGCATGAAATAACTGCAGTTTGCACCCCCGAGGAGAAAGCGGGAAAGGCTGTGGATCCGCTTGCCGTCGCAGCTCGCGAGGCGGGGTTACGGCTAGTTTCGCGCAAGTCCTACAAAGGAGAGGATGCCTTCGCAGAGGTGAACCCGGGCTGTGCGGACCTCGGGGTTCTGGCTTTCGTTACGCAGATAATTCCGCTGGCCATGGTCGACGCGCCGGGCTCGGCGTCAATTTGCTTCCATCCCTCGTTGCTGCCCGCCTATCAGGGTGGATCGGCCATTGCCTGGCAGTTGATCAATGGGGAAACCCGCGGCGGTGTCACCTTGTTTCGCCCCGACGCGGGAATGGACACTGGTCCCATCTACCTGTGCAAAGAACTCGAGATCGGCCCCGACGATTCCGCCGGATCCTACTACTACGGCAAGGTCTTCGAGACGGGTGTCGCGGCCACGCTGGAAGCGGCGGCTATGGCTCTAGACGGCGTGGTGCCCGAGCCCCAGGACCCGGCGCTGGCCAGCTATCAGCCCCTGTGCCGCGACCGCCACGCGGGTGTCGATTGGTCGCGTCCGGCCGCCGAATTGCACAACTTGGTGCGCGGCTGCGATCCCAGCCCCGGAGCGCATTGCCGCTTCGCAGGGCAGGTCTTGCGCCTCTACGGTTCCCGCCGCGCGCAGGACCTTGTGTCGCAAGCGCCGGGAACGGTGCTGTCGCTGTCGGATCAGGGACTCGAGGTGGCTGCGGCAGGCGGCTCCCTGTTGTTCAAGAAACTGAAGGCACAAGGCGGCAAGGGGCCTGCAGCCGAGATCGCCGATTTTCTAGGGATAGCTCCGGGCGATGTATTGGACTCTTGCGACACGCACGACGAGCTTTCATGAATAGTGCGGTCTATGCGTCTATGCGCCGGTCTCTTCGACCTCCCCAAGCCTGACCAGGAGTTGCCCAGGGCCGACCATGGCACCGGCTTCGACACAGATCTCCAGCACCCGGGCTGGGGCGGGCGCCTTGATGGTGGTTTCCATCTTCATGGCTTCGAGCAGCAGCAGCGGTGCTTCCGCATCGACCTCATCTCCGGGTTCGACCAAGACCTCGAGCACTTTGCCGGGCATCGGTGAACTCAGTTCGGGATTGAAGCCGCCGTTGAAATCGTCTCCGCCGGCAGCTTCGTCGTCGAGCGGTGCGAATTGCCAGCAGCGTCCCTTGTAGGCGATGAAGAGGTGGGACTTTTCCCGATAATAAAGTAGACGGTGGTGGTGTCCGTCGATACTCAGGCAGACATGGCGCTCATCGATCGAAAAACTCTCGACCGCGACTTCCAGCTCTCCGAGCCGCAACATGCTGATGCCGTCCTTGTCGCCGAGTGACAACTCTCCGGGAGCGTCGAGACAGATATAGCGCAAGTCCATCAGCTTCGGCCCCCTTGTCCCAAGCGCCACGACCCCAAGCTATCCCAGGGTCCCGGCGGCGGTGCTTCGCCCGCACCGGGTGCCGCGGCGGCGGTGGCCCCATGGCGTATCAGCAGGGCTGCGGTGGCGGCTGCCTCGGCAAGACCGCAGGCTTCGGAGTCTGTCCACTCACGGTAGTCGCGGTCGATGGTATCGGTGGCGAAAGCCGCGTTACGGAAAGTGTCGCTGCCGAGTATATCGAGAAGGAACGCGATGTTGGTCTT
>JAJRWY010000254.1 GCA_024276575.1 Candidatus Binatota bacterium | reverse complement strand
TTGTTCAACGCTTTGGCGGCGCACTCAATCTCAACGTGCATTTCCATTCTCTGATCTTCGACGGTGTATACGTAGTTGCGCCCGAGTCCAGCAAGGTGCGCTTTCTCGGACTTGCGGCACCGAGCAACGAGGAGGTCGTGAGCATACTTGCCGATACTGCCCGCCGTATCGCTCGTGTCCTGGAGCGCCGAGGCCTCAGCGCTCATGCAGACCCGGACCAGGCCGATCCTTTAAGCCGCGACCAGCCCCTGCTCGCGCAACTCTACGCAGCCTCGGTGCAAGGGCGCGTCGCCGTCGGCGAGCGTGCCGGACAGCGCAGCACAAGGCTGGGAACCATGGTGGATCCGGCGAGCGCGCCGACGCATGGAAGGCCTACCGCACAAAGCAGCCCCTGGTGGAAACCCGCCACGATCTGCTCAAAAACGTGGAATCCGTCACTCCTATGTGGCTCAAGAGTGTGAGCCGAATCGAGGCGCTGTTGTTCGTCGAGTTCGTAGCGCTGTTGGTGCATGCGCTAGTCGAACGCGAAGTGCGCCGGGCGATGTCCGCCCGCGGCCTAAAGAGTCTGCCCCTGTATCCCGAGCAGCGCGAGTGTCCAGCGCCTACAGCACGCAGGATCTTCGAACTCTTCGAGCCGCTCGAGCGCCATGTGCTCAGCACCGAGGACGGCCGGATCGTGCAACGCTTCGATCCGCAGCTCGACGAGCGCCAGCGCCTGTTGCTGGAGTTACTGGAGGTGTCTCCCGAAGCATTTGAGAACCTTTAGTCGTCAGAGAGACAGGCAAAATGGGGGGGGAAAGGTGCTCAACAAGTGCGGAAAGTCGGTTGCACTGGCTGTGTTTGAAAACGCTCATGAGGAACCTCTAATCCGCGAGCAAAGGACAAGTATGAACCAAGATCCCGAGTTGTGCACCAAGGCACCATGCAGGCACTTTAGCCGCTGTGGGCCGGGCGGCTTTCGTCTCAACTCCAACGCCGGTCACAAAAGCTGCGACAGCAACGTCTTCGCCGGGACGACCATCGGGCCGCGAGGCTTGGCGAAACAATCCGCATCCACGTACTGGGCTTCGACGACGACCTGAAACGCGAAAGGCGCTTTCAGTTGCTTCTGGAAATGACCGAGAGCGCCGCCGATCGCTTCGTCGCGATGTTTCACTTCGGCGAGGAACCACGGTTTGCCGTCGCGGATGACGACGAAGTCGACTTCTCGTTGCCCCTTGTATCGCAGGTACGCCAATTGAAACTTTCCGAGTCCGAGATCGTTCCATCCTTCGACGGCTTTTAGAAGATGGCAGCCGACGAAGGTCTCAGCCTTGTCGCCGATGTCGTCGACGGATGCCCAGTCTCGCAGGAGCCACTTGGGCTCCTTGCGCAACGAGCGCGACACGTTCTTGAACCAAGGCCGGATCAAGAAGCCGAGATGAAGGCCGCTCAAGGTGTCAACCCAGCGGCGAAGGGTATCGACGGAGACGCGGACGTCGTTGGCCAGATTGCTGTAGATCAGTTGATGCGCCGATCGCGCGCTAAGAATCCTGACGAGTGTTTCTAGCTGAGCGATCTGCTGAATCTGTGTGAGATCGCGCACGTCCTCCCGTAGCAGTTGCTGCGTGCGCAGCGATTGCCAGCGACGGCTAAATCTCTTGTCACGTTTGAGAAACGGCTCGGGGTATCCACCGTAGTTCCAGAGTGCATCATAGTCTGACTTCTTGATCTTCCTTGGAATTCGAAGGATGCGTTTGGGATCGGGGAGGTCCTGGTACATCGTTTCGGCCACGGAAAACGGATGCATGCGGTACAAGAAGTAGCGGCCCATGAGACTGTCCCCGCCCCGGCGATAGGTGTCCATGCGGCTGGAGCCGGTGACGACGATGCGGACCTGGTCGGAGTAAGTATCGAAGAACCCCTTCAGTAGCTGCTTCCACCGGGGATACTTGTGAAGTTCGTCGAATAGAATCACCGGTTTGGTTTTCGACAGTCGGTCCAGCCCCAACTCCCCAGTGAGCCTGGCCGGTCCAGCTAAGATCAGCTCGCGGTCATCGAGGTTGTCCCAGTTCAGGTATCCGTTGGCCTGATTCCGGCACGTCGTGGTTTTGCCGACCTGACGTGGGCCGCTGACAAAGGCCATCTGCCGGTGCTCCGTCAGGTGCTCGGCGAGCAGGGCGTCGTAGATGCGGCTTCGAACTTTCACAGTGTCCATTATCGCGCAGATCGTAAAATGGTCAAGACCATTTTACGATCTGCGCGATAATGGACTAGCCACCGTCACCGTTGATCGAAGACCTGCGCGTTCGAGGCATGTCCCCTAGCACGATCGACACTTACATCGGTGCCGTATTCCGTTTTGCACGGCACTTTAACAGAGGGCCCGAGAAGCTGACAAGGGAGCACATCCGCGCCTTCCAAGTTTATCTTATCACCGAGAAGAAGGTCAGCGTTGGCACGCTGAACGTGTATACGAGCGCGCTGCGCTTCTTGTACACGGATCGGTGCGAGATCCTCTCGCACAGGGCGGTGAGCGTCGTAAGAGTTTTGCGGCGGGCGCGCGAACCTTTTCGTGGTCGAATGCCGTCCGCCCGAAGTCTTGGTGGCGCTTGCGCTACGCCGGCGGCGAGAAGCAGCCGGATTGTCGTTGGCCGACGTGGCCGCACGAATCGGCGCCAGCTCCCACAACGCCTACGCCCGCTACGAGCAAGGCACAGCACTCCCAACCATCACCAAATTATCGGAACTGTTTCGGGCAGTAGACCCCGATCACGAACTAGCCCTGACCGTGGCCTAACGGGCAGAAACGCGGCGCAGTGACATTGACATTTGTTCAACGCTT
>JAJRWY010000253.1 GCA_024276575.1 Candidatus Binatota bacterium | reverse complement strand
CCTTACCCTCCCCGGGAAGCTCGATACCGCTACGCCGCCCCAGACCAAACCGCATCAGCGTTTCATGTAGGGCAGGTGCGCCCATGCGTATCCCGATCTTGCCCATGCCGACGTTGCTACTGTGCGTGATAATGCCGGTGAGGTTCAGCAAGCCGCAAGGGTGGCTATCGGTCAGCGTGCGTCCTGGAAAGCGAAACGGGCGACCGTTGTTGCAATCGATCTCTTCTTCACGGTTAACGTAGCCGTCGTCGAGGGCACCGCTGGCGATCACGAGCTTGATGGTGCTCCCCGGCTCGACCGGATCGGTAATGGCTCGGTTTCGCCGGACCTCCGAACTCACCTTTTTTTTCGTAATCGGGTCGAACGTCGGGTGGTTCAAGTCGAACGTCGGGTGGTTGGCCATCGCGAGAATGTGCCCTGTCCGTATCTCCATCACGATCGCCAGACCGCTTTTCGCCTTGAACGCCGCCACCTGGTCCGCGACGGCCTGCTCCGCGATACGCTGAATCTCCGAATCTATCGTCAGCACGACATGCCCGCCATCGACCGCCGGCGTCGGTGCGACCGAGGCCTGAAGCAAAGCACGACGCCGCGCATCGCGAACCGTCTCGCGGACACCGTCCGACCCGCGCAAACTCTGCTCAAGGCTTAACTCGATCCCCTCGATCCCTTTTCCGTCACGATTCACGAAGCCGATCACATGCGCCATCGACGTACCCAGCGGATAATGTCGCACTGAGGTATCCGTAAGCCCGACATGCGGGCTTTTCATATCGCGAACGGCACCCGCAGTGACCTCATCCACGCGCCGCGCGAGCACCACATACCGTGAGCCGGGACGACGCCGAATCTTTTCCAAGATTTCACCAGGGGATACGTTTAGTCGCGGCGCGATAGACGCGGCCAACGCTTCCAAATCAGACGCACCGAACGGATCGACAAACACATCGGGCATCTGACGGGTAGCAGCCACCACCCGACCGGCACTGTCCAGAATCATACCCCGCCGAGCAGGAAGCACGCGCCGGGCCGCGCGTTGTTGTTCTGCGGTGGAGATCAGGTGATCGCGATCAACCGTGTTGATATAGACAAGCCGCCCGGCGAGCGTCAAAAACATACCAACCACGCCGAGCAGCAGCACCAAGCTCATGCGACGCTGATACCGGTCGAGCCTGTCACATCCTGACGGCATCGCACAACCCCCTCACTACTTACTTACCTTCCGGAAGCCAAAGCGAACGAGGTATTCCCGAGTTCATCACTACCGGGCGGGATCAAGTCGGTCTGTTCGGAACGCTCGATCCGATCGAGGATCCGCCCCGGTGACTTCGCCCGCGCCAAACGCGTCTGAAGCACCCAGAGTTCACGCCGCAGATGCAAGCGCCGCGTCTGCGCGTTGAGCATGCCGGCTGTCATGCGCGTTTGCTCGGCCCGTAGATGCACCAAACCCACCGCGAGGATCGAAAACGCGGCCAACAGCCCAACCAACCGCCCGAAGTTCAAGGCCGACCTCCCGCGGAGGCACTCCGGTCAATCGGTAGCTTGATGCGAACGCCCACGCGAATTTTTCCGGGGTCTGGAAACTTATCGAGGTTCATCGCGTAGATTTCTTCCCAACGACTCGCATCGCCAAGCTGCTCACGGGCGATGCTGATGTAGCGGTCATTCGGACGGATCTGATACCAGGTGAACGAGCCCGACCGAGAGGTCTTCGGACGACTAGCTTTCGATAGGCTCGATGCCAACTGGTTCGACGCCGATCGGCTCGCGCGGCTCCTGGGCTGCTGCGACCGTGTCGATGAACCCGACGTTGCACTGAACACCGGGATCACGATCTCCGCACCCGCGCGAAGCACATCCGGATTCGCGATCGTCGAACGGTTCGCACTGACGATGGCCTTGATGTTCGCCCGCGATGCCCGACCGTAGTGGTTCGCCGCGATGCGCGATAGGGTATCACCCGGAGCCACCGTATAGTTCGCAAGTATAACGCTGCCCCTCGGCGCAGTGGAAGATGCCGCCACTCGAGCGGGTGCCGCAGGTAATGGCCGCGATACGCCGGGCTTTCGACCGGTACGTCTCTGCATGGCTTCTGATGAAGATTCCCGCGCCACGGGCCGCTGCGCCGGTTGTCGCGCCGCCGCAGGGTGGCGTGACGCTAGCGATGTCGGCGCGGGAGAGATCGAACCGCCGACACCCGCATGGGTTGATCGGTAACGATTGTCCATCGCATGATCGCGTTGCACGGCCGGCCGAACGACCGACTGGCCTGTTGTGGTCCGCTGCGGCACCCGGTTCCGCTGGACGGTACCGCGATTGCCGAGCCCCTGGGTCCTAGCATTCCGGCTCGCGGCACCCGGGTTCGCCGCACCTTGGCGCGTGTAGCCTGGTCTCGCGGTACTGCGCCTGCCTCGGTCTTGACGCCCCCAATCTTCCAAGACCGCATCACCATCGACCACGGCCGAGGCGCGTGGCGGCTGGACCGGTCTCGAAGGACGAACCCGGTTGTCCTGCCGCTGAGGCCGGTGCCCCGCCGGATTCCGTCGCGGGTCAACCGCTGCAGGCTGCGTCGCCTCGTTTGCACGACGTGTCGCATCCACCACCTGTGGTGACGGGCGAAACGGCGTTCGCTGCCCCTTGTTCGTGAGAATGACCGCGAAGCAAACAATAAACGCCAACCCGGCGAGCAGACCGACCTTCGTTTCTCTCGCCATACGCTTATCGTCCCTTCGATGGAGGCGTGATGTCGCCCAGACCATTATCCCGTCTAGGCGTTAGTCTTCGTTTCCAAGCCGCACGGCCACGCGTAGCTTCGCGCTTCGTGACCTTCGATTGGTCGCGCGTTCTTCTTCGCTTGCCGTTACAGGTTTTTTCGTCAAGATCGTGTATACGCGCTCATTCTTCCGCTGACGAAAATCGAGTTTTACCGGTTTGTCCTCAACGCTATGGAACGCAATCACGCCAATGCGACCACCCGGCTTCAACAGGTCGGGGGCGGTTTTCAGTAGCGCCGTGAGCGCTGGGACTTCGCCATTGACGGCCATACGCAGCGCCTGAAACGTTTTCGTGGCCGGATGGATTTTACTTTTTCTTGAGTTCGGGTTGACGTGCAATGCCTCGCCGATGATTTCAACGAGTCGCGCGGTCGTGTTGATGCGGTGCGCCTTGCGACATTCACAAATGCGCCGCGCGATCCGGCGGCTCTTCATTTCTTGAGCGTTGTAGTAGAACAGGTCAGCTAGCTCGCGCTCACGCAGGCTGTTGATGATGTCGGCGGCCGTCTTCTTGAGCCGCGTGTCCATACGCATGTCGAGCGGGCCATCTTCTCGATAGGAAAAGCCGCGCTCCGGCTGGTCAAGCTGGGTAGACGCCACACCCAGGTCCGCAAGCAACACATCCACGCCATCTATGTTTTCAGCACTGAGAACGTCGGCAAGCTCTCCGAAGTTGGCATGGACCAACCGAACGTCAGCCGGACAATCGGTGAGCCGTTCACGGGCAATGGATAGGTTTTCTGAGTCAACATCAAGACCGATGAGCGTACCCGTTGGCCCCGCAGCAGCCCCCAGAACCGCCGCATGACCGGCAAGCCCCAGCGTCGCATCCACGACGACATCACCGGGCTGTACGGCCAGCAACTCGACCACTTCAGCCAAGAGCACCGGCGTATGTCCAGCTAATGCGTCGCTCACTTGGGGTCCTTGCCGACGCCTGCCGCCGTGTTACAACCATTCGATAGGCACGCCAGAAACTACCCTCGATCAACTCGATCAAGCAGTCTCCCGCCCAGTCACCGACCCCGTGCGAAACAATAAGAGCGGACGTCAAACATCCGTGTCGACGCCGCCCCCGATACAGCCGGCCATAATCGCTTGGTCTGACACAAGAAAAGGAGAAAGCTTGACGTGAGCAAACGCACCGCCAAAAGCACGCAACGACGCCACACGCTCTTCAAGCTCGCCGGTCTCGGGCATTTCATGGGCTGCACCCGCGCAGGCGGCACCCAATGGCTCTAGGCCCCGCCGCTCACGCTGCCACCGATCATGAACACGCCGCACCGTACGATCCAACTTTAGAGCCATGAATTCGCAACGCCTCCCGTTTCCTGCCGACTCCGGCCACAGACCCCGGCGACTCCATCCGCACTAGAGGTCTATGGCAACATCACCTTGCCCCGCAGTTTCTACCGGCAGTCATCCTTGACACCAGCAACCACGGAACCCATCGGTCACATGCAGATCATCCATCGACCGCGCCAGGTCGAACGATCCGCAAAACAACCTTGTCGCGACCTCCGCCCGCTGCGGGATGGCATCCATTCCAAACCGCAACCGGCAAAAACCGCTCGAAACTAACAACACCGACCCGCACCCAACCAACCCGCCGTCAAGCGGAGCCCTTCGGACGCGCCCTCAAGAAGCTCTGCCACTCGGGCCAATCATCGCCATCCCAATCGATCCCGATCGCCTTATCGAAATCGGCACGGTTCCAGATGTCGATGTAACTGCGCTGGCCGACGAGGTAGACATCCGTGCCTAGCCTCGCCTTCCTTACCAGCCGAACGGGCAGGACGAAGCGTCCTTGCTTGTCCACGTCGACATGCGACGTAAGCCCGTAAAACTGCCGCTCAAACCGCCGAGGCTCAGGCCCCTCAATAAACTCCGTCTCCATCCTTTCAGAAAGTTCTCGAAAGCTACGCTCCGTAAACAACCGAAGCGTATTAGGTTGCTCGCCGAACGTGACGTACAGACCAGCCCCGTCGCGTTCGACGTCGATCCCAGAACGTAACTGGAAAGGAAGTTGAACGCGGTTCTTACTGTCGATCGTTCGCTCATGCTGGCCAGTGAATACGGGCATAATGTCATCATCGGCATCCATCGCCACAGCGTGGTTCTGATCGACAATTATTACCGCAGACAACCACCCCCTGTCAACACAAAAACCAAAGATATACGCTCTTTTTGCGCGAGGCATGTCATTTATTGCCGACAGACACAAGATGTTGTGGTGCGACGGGGCAAGTTAGCGGACGATGTTGGTAATCCCTAAGTGCCATCTACCCGGCACTCCAATCCTTCCGCAGTGCCTCGGCGAGCAAAAGATCACCACTTCGCCGAACGCGATACTCGGCAGACCCCGGTGAGTTTTCTCACCAACTAACTGAGTATCTACTTTCCTCCGGCGGTTAAGTCCTTAAAAGTAAATGGTTTGGCATCAATGGCAGCCGCGACTAGGCGATCGAAGATCTTGCTTTCCATCCACCAGCGATTGGCGCGACACACGAACGCGGCCAAGTATCGATTCAGGTGTTTGGGCGAAACGCTGTGATACGTGCCCAGAATCATGCGTTTCACGTTACCGATGAATGTGTGGAGCCAAGGGAACTTCTCTACCGCATTCTTGCCTTGAGCTTCGACATGGCCCAGAACCACTTCCAAAGTGGCACGCGAGCCCAATGGAACATGGTGCCGGCTGCGGGGGAAGCTTGATTCATTCGTAAGAACCCCAAATCGCCTAAAAAAACGGCCTTGGCGCTATCACCAAAGGGGGCGATTTCACCGAAAACGGGGTTTCTACGAGTGAATCAAGCTTGATGGTGGCACTCACGGCATTCGACAAGCCGCCGTGTCGGCAGCCACCAGCCCTGAAGTAATCAGGCCCAAAGCGTAGCAAGGGCAACCCTGCCTCTGTAAAGTGGTTGGGGTGAGTGATCGCTGACAGCCTGCGGTGCGCCCAGGCGCTTCGCGAGCTCACTCAGGCAGGTGGGCGATGTCGCCAAGCTAGCCAGGCGTGCAAACAGAGCAGGTAGGTCGTGAAGAGCACGAGCCAGAGCGAGCTAAAGATCACGCTCACCCCGTGCCAGAAGCTCAGTTCGTACACGAACCAGGAAACCGGCACGCGCTCGTAGCCGACCTGAATGAACGGCTCTTCGTAGGGAATATCGCCCAACAGCGCACTGCCGCCGATGAACGCCGCCATGAGCCAGCAGGCAAGGGCATTAGCGAACAGGACGAGAACCAGATTCCGGTAGCCGCGCAGATCGGACCGCAGCTCCTCTCGTCTGACGTCGTGAGCGGTGCGAAGGTCGATCATTGTTGGTCTTCTCCTGTGTCGTTGGGCCATCACAACAAGGCCCCCCTCCTGGTCCGGGGCAGTAGGAAAGAACGTATCCGGTGACCGTCGATAAGCCCACCTATCTGCCGCCATTTACTCTTGATAAAAAAAAGCCTCCTCAGCAGAATCTGTGGTTGAGTTTTGGCTCTGGTAGTCGTCCCAGGGCGTGATATAGGGCGAACTGAGTATCTACTTTCCTCCGGCTAAAAATCAATGGTTTGGCATCAATATCGAGGGTGCTTGGG
>JAJRWY010000252.1 GCA_024276575.1 Candidatus Binatota bacterium | reverse complement strand
GTAACTATCGCGAAGTTGGGATCAGGCTTATCCATCAGTGAGAAGAACTCGAGTAGCGAGAGCCTGCTTCCATCGATGTCTAGATCACCGGAAAATATCATTTCCTTGAGTCCCGCGGACCCGGTAACGAGTCTTATCCAGAAGTCTCGAGTAAGTTTGAGAGTAACGTCTGCACGGCCGCTGGGCGGTGCCTCCCGGTAATTGAGCACTGAATGCTTGACGGTTACCATAAAAGAACGATTCAAATCGGTGAACACGAAGTTCACCGTAAGATCCTTGCCTTCGGCCTTCGGCCCGTTCAGACGCACTGCCATGGCATCGAAGAAGCGGGTCACCGGCATACGCCGTAATAAGGCCGAAGCTTCACGGACGTCCAGCGCAGTTCCCGACTCGCCGCCGCGAAGTTCCAGGGCGGCACTCAAATAGACGTCGCGCCAAGGACCGGACTCCGATCGGTAAGCAAGTTGATCGTAGCTGCGGGCGAGCAACTCGCGTGCTTCCTGATGGCCGGGGGCCGCGAACACCACATGGTTGAGCACAGTCGCCGTACAGCGATACTCACCGCGCTCAAAAGCGATTCTCGCCTTAGAGACGACCTCATCGGCACCACCCATGAATTCCACGTATTTCTTGGCGGCTGCCGGCGGCGGTAGTGGATCGAGGTTGGCCGGATTGCCGTCGTACCAGCCGAAGTAGCGCTGGTAAACCGCCTTCGCATTATGGCGCAAAGTCCCGTAGTAGCCGCGCAATGACAGAGTTTTGCGCAACTCTTCCGGAAAGCGAAGTTCTTCGGCTATCTCCCTCGGAGTAAGGCCGGCGTTGGCCAGCCTTAGCGTCTGGTCGTGTATGTACTTGTAGGCGTCGCGCTGCTTTTCGAGTTCATCGACGATTCGTGCATTTCCCCAAGTGGGCCAATGATGACTGGCGAAGAGCACCTCCGCATCGCCGAACATCTCTATCGCTTCGTGAATATAGCCGCTCCAGGCCAGCGCATCGCGAACCTTGGCTCCGCGCAGCGTGTAGATGTTGTGCAGATTGTGAGTGGCCAACTCGGCCGCGCAGTAGGCCTTGAGGCTGGGAAGATAGAAAGTCAGCTCGGCCGGGGCTTCCGAGCCCGGCGTGTACTGAAATACGAAACGCAAGCCGTCGATCTCCATGGCTTGCGGAGTACGGTCGATAAACTCACCCGGAGTCAGCACCGAGAAGGTCCCGCGTGCCGGCTCTTTCCCCAGGCCCGAACCTATGTGGCCGCGAACACCACGGTCCAGGGCAAAGCCGTACATGAAGCTCGCGCGCCGCCCCATCGCAATACCGGCAAGAATGTTCTCGCTGGTGGCTTCCTCTACGAAACCGGCAGGCGCGATCAACCGCACCTGCCCCGAAAGGACATCGTCTTCGGAAATAATGCCTTCGATCCCGCCGAAATGGTCGATGTGGCTATGCGTGACAATCACGGCAACGATATCTGCTTCACCGAGTTTGGACTGCGCAAGTTTCAGCGCCGCCGCCGCGGTCTCTTTCGATGTGAGCGGATCGACGATGATCCAACCACTGTCGCCTTGAATGATCGTCATGTTGGATAGATCGTAGCCGCGTACCTGGTAAACGCGCTCGGTTACCTTGAAAAGACCGTGGATGTTGTTGAGCTTGGCCTGCCGCCATAGGCTCGGATTAACCGACGGGGGCGCCTCGCCGGTCTCGAACTCGTAGGCCCAGGTATCCCACACTAGGCGCCCGTCGGCGCGGCGAATGACCACACGGGAATCGCCCGCAATCAAGCCGCGTCGCGCATTTTCAAAATCGTCCGGTTCCCCGAGAGCAAGGTTCTCAGCAACATCTCGGTTTTCCCTCGCTACAGCGGGCGCAACGGCGCTGTTGCCCTGCGACTCCACTCCCCTCGCTGCCGCGCCCGGCGAGCCAGTCGACTCTTCTCCCGAAACGGGGAAAGACGTTTCGACGTGGCCACACCCCGTAACGGAGAGCAACGATAGCGCCGCTAGTCCTAGTGCAGCAATCGTAGATATATGTTTCATTGAGCAATCGTCTCCCCTCTCTACACATGGGTAGATCTTGCCGGATTTACGGGCGCTTGTGACTCTCGCGACGAGGTTTCACAAATAATGCAGGCTAATTCGAGCCGATGCGGGTCGGTTTACCTTTGCAATCGACCGCCACCATCACAAATTCACCGGTGGTGCACAGTTCACGATCGCCGGATAAGAGCTTTTCCGCATACATGTCGATCTTCACGGTGATCGAGCTTCGACCCACTCGCTTTATCTTACCAACTAGTTCTATGAGATCGCCTTCCCTCACCGGAGTGCGAAACTCAACCTTGTCGGAACTCACCGTAACTACGTTTTTGCGTGCGTAACGCGAAGCTACGATGTATGCGAGCATGTCCATCTGACTCAACGCATGCCCGCCGTAAAGCGTACCCATGTTGTTGGTATGGTTAGGAAAGACGATCTCAACGATGCGGGTCTCTTCGCTCATCTCTCTGTCAACGTCCATAAGAATTTGAATCCTTCCACAATCGCACCCGTCACGAAACCGGGTGTCGGCTTCGGCGCAGACCCCACGCCACTGCGTATGTGCCTCTTTCAGGCACGCCCCATGCGCTTGACTGACGGAACCGGGCGTTGGAACATCCCTTTGCACGGTCGGGCCGCGATTCTAGCCCGCATTATTCATGAAACCTCTGCTACGAGCCTCAATCGCCCGCAATCTCGGCCCGTGCTCGCTTTTCGGCCCTCGACGTACTGTTAGTACGCCTGCGGGCCTCATCGCTGCGCTTGGGCCGATCTCACGGGCGC
>JAJRWY010000251.1 GCA_024276575.1 Candidatus Binatota bacterium | reverse complement strand
TAATGAACGCACAACTACGAACGCCACGAGTACAAGAGCGAACGTCCTGTAGACCGCAGCTGCCGGCACACAGGCTTGCAGGATAGGGGATCCAGACAACCCGCTAAAAGTTCAATGGCTAAAAAATCCAACGGGACGGACCAAAAAACGGAGCTGTCGCCGGCAACTACGTACGGGGAGCCCCTCATGGGGCCGTGAAGAATCAGCGCCCGGAAGAACTCAGTCGGAGAAACCCGATCCGATCGTCGAAAATTGCACCAAAGTAGTAGGTCCCTTCATAGTAGGCAGCCGATGAGACTCCGCCGATACGGGAACCATCGTGTTCGAAAATCTTCGTCGCCTGCAAAGAATATGGATCGATTTCGAACAGGCTCCAACCCGCACGACAGGGGCGGGCACCGAGCATGCACGACATCACTCCAATACCCGGAGCATGCGTAGGGGCCAGCAGTTTGCCATCACGGCCCCAGGACAGATTGTCCGGGTTGCCTCCGATATCGACCGAGGGGAAGCCTGCCGCCGGCTCCGCCCCTTCAATCGAAGCCCGTGTTATCTTGCCGCTACCGGTTTCCGCGTAAAACACATTCCGGTCGTCGGCGGATACCAACACTCCGTTGGGGTTGCGGGCCTCGGTCCCCGGGATGTGCCGCCATCCCCGTCCGGGAGACCAGTGCAGAAGGTCACCGGTGTTGAAACCCAGTTGGCTCTTGAGCATGTAGGCCAGAGCCGCAACCCCGCTCATTGTGGGCTGGTAGTTGGAAACGATCAAAGAACCGTCGCCTCTAAAGTCGACATCATTCGCTACCGTACCGGGCGGCATTAAAATACAGCCACTCCAGTACATCCGCGCCTCATCACCTTCTCCCACCAAGTCGAACAATTCCACGGCTTCTCGTTGATTGTGCGCCACCACCGCAACCCGCATAAGGCCCTCATGCGCGCCGCGCATCGCCCGCAACCCGTGAGGAGAAAAGGTCTGCGGGTTCGGCGCTTGGCGACAAGCCGGGTCACCGCTCGCCGAGTCGCCATAGAGTTGGCCTCCTTGCTCACGAGCCGGTGGTGCAGTTTCCGGCGGCCACAGTCGACGCAGCACCGAACGGCCCTGCGCTGCTTCGCTCAAAGAAGCAGCGAGTATCGCCCCCCCGGCCCCACCCGGCTCGTGTCTCATCGACGAGATCAGAATCAAATCCGCCGAGGCGACGATCTCCACGTCCTCCGGGTTCCTTACTCCGCACAAGGTTCCTACGGAACCGGCGGCCGGAGCGGCTACGCAAGCGCCACGCGCACTACGAGAACAGGCGCTCAGACCAGCAACCAACGAGGCGCAAGCGATCGCGACGGCCCCCCGAGCAAAGAGCTTTCGCTGATACGACTTCATGAGCACAGTCTTGCACTCTGAGGCGATGAAGGGCAATCCCGGCAGCGTGCGTGCGTATGAGTAAGGATTCCCGGACCGGAGCCGCACTTTGCCCACCCGGACAAGAAAACGGCGGCGCTGCTGACAGCGGCCGCCGTTTTCGACGATCCTTTCTAGATGGCACGGGCCGGGTTCCGGCCTCCCAATTGTCTTACTCGTGTCTTACTTGGCTCTAGAAGACCCCTACTTGGCTTTGATACGTTTGAACTTCGTAGAAATGCTACGGTTCTGGCCCATGCGCACTACACAGTCGTCGAGCGAGTTGGAACAAACCGAGGCGCCGAACCAGCCCTTGAAACGCGAGTTCTTGCCGGGTTTGGCGATCAACCTGACCGTGGTGCCTACAGGAAACTCATAAGCGCAGCTGGCCTTGAGCACTCCGCAGTTGATACCGGCCGGAACACTACGCACGAAGCCGCGCCCGGTGCCGCCGTTGGTAATGGAAAGAACCCGTACACCACCCTTGCTGCTAACCATACGCTCTTGGGAATACTTCGAATGCTTGATGCAGCGATTTGGCTGTCCCAACGCCCGCACCCGGTAAATGTAGCTAGTCGCAGCGGCCAGCGTTTCGTCCAGGTATTCCTCGGTGCCAGCCGGCACGTCTGCGATAGTTTCGAAAGCCTTACCTAGCTCACGACGCTGAATACGAAAGCCCGTCTCAATGGCGCTACGGTCGGCCCAGCGAATTCTGGCCTTAGTCAAACCGATGAGCGTGGCGCTGACACTTATCGGTTTGGACGGAGGCGTGCGATTTACGAAGCACTCGTTGCTGAACGGCGAGAGTCCACCCTCGTTGATGGCGCGCACTCTGTAGATGAAAACCACGTTGGGCCGTACACCGTCGACGAACTCATTGACGTCGACATCGGTAAAACCGCGAGTACGCCAGGCCAGTTTCCCGGCGCGACGACGCTGTATCTCGAAGTTGGTCTCGTTGTCGCTGCGGTCTCTCCAGGTGAGCAAAGTCTGCGATTTCGAGATTTTATTAGACCTCACTACCCCGGGTTGCCTAGGAATGGCCACCGCGAGCGCGACCGCCGCGGCTGTAAGCGACGCTACACAAGTAAGAAGCGCAATCGACGAGAAACGTTTCATCCTGGATTCCTTCTCTTTGTCTCCGCGTTTTCGCGTCTCCGCGTCCCCGCGTCTCTGTGTTTCTGCGTTCCCGCGGTCTCCGCGTTCCCACAGTACCCGCGTCCCCGCACTACCCGGCGGTTTCCGGGCCTCCGCAGCCATTCCCGCCGCAGCGGAAGTCAACAGTACCGACGAGACTATAACCGACTAGGCTCGGGGTCTACAATCTCCTCGAACTCCTCGAACGTATAGAAATCATCATCCCGGCAGGTCTCTGTATTAAACGGAAACCCGCAGGCTCGGCTACCAATTACGGCCCAGGCCCACAAGTATCGCACAAAACATCTGCCTGTAGCAGCAAACCCCCATCCATTGCCACTCCCGCCGTTGCGCCCATTATCCCCGGAAGGCAACGCGACTGGCGTAAGGTGCAGTCCATTGTGTCACAAAATCGAGGTCTTACAAGAGCTCAGCAAAGCCGCTATGGACCAAAACTGAAATGTGTTCTAGTTCTTGCGGCAGTGGCACAAAGGAGACTTCATGTCGGAATACGGATTCTGGACGCTTGCACAACAAGACCCCAACCATCTCGCGCTCGTTACTCCCGAGGGCCGCGAAATACCTGCGGGCGAGTTGCTGGCCAACTGTAACCGCTTGACTCATGGGTTGAGGGCCCTGGGGCTCAAGAGCGGGGACTGCGTGGCCACCGTGCTAGCCAACGGTCCTGAGATGATAGAAGTGTACCTGGCCACTTTCCAGGCCGGATTGTATCTGACCCCGATAAACCACCACCTGACCGCCAGCGAGATCGCCTACATAGTCACTGACAGCGAAGCCAAAGTACTCATCGCCTCCAGCCGCTTCGCAGCCGAATGCCGCCAAGCCGCCGATGACGCCGGAATGGCCCCCGAACACCGTTTCGCTTCCGGCGTCATCGACGGATTCCGCCCCTACGCGCAACTAGGCGCGGGACAAAGAGAAGAGGCCCCGGAGCAACGCAGCGCGGGCCAGGTCATGAACTACACCTCCGGAACCACTGGCCGACCCAAAGGAGTCAGACGCACTCTGCTCCCCTACGAACCCGACGCGGTCGCCTCCATGTACGCCATGTTCCTGGCGATGTTCGGCATCGAGCCAGGGGGTAAGGGAGTTCATCTTACCGGCTCCCCCCTGTACCACACGGCCGTGCTTACGTTCGCGGCCTCCTCACTGCATTACGGACACACGGTAGTGTTGATGGACAAGTGGGGGCCGGAAACTTCACTGGAATTGATGGAGAAATACCGGGTCAGCAGTAGCCATATGGTGCCCACGCAGTTCCATCGCCTATTGGCGCTGACGGAACAAAAGCGATCTTCCTACGACCTCTCATCGCTGCGCCACATGATACACGCGGCCGCGCCGTGCCCGGTGGACATAAAGCGGCGCATGATCGAGTGGTGGGGTCCCTGCATCTACGAGTACTACGCCGCCAGTGAGGGCGGCGGCACTTTGGTCACGCCGCAAGAGTGGCTGGAATACCCAGGAACCGTGGGCCGCGCCTGGGCGGGTTCCGACATCCGCATCCTCGACGACGAAGGAAAAGACTGCCCGCCCAACCAACCTGGTACCGTCTATATATTGTTGGCCAACGCCGACTTCGAGTACCACAAGGATAAAGACAAGACGGCCGAGAACCGCCGGGACGGCTACTTCACGGTAGGCGATATCGGATACTTGAACGAGCAGGGATACTTGTTTCTCTGCGACCGCAAGACCGACATGATCATATCCGGCGGAGTAAACATTTACCCTGCGGAAACGGAAGCGGCTTTGCTCAGCCACCCCAAGGTAGGAGACGCCGCGGTATTCGGCATTCCCCACAGTGACTGGGGCGAGGAAGTAAAAGCGGTAATCGAAGCGGCAAGCGGGGTGGAAGCCGGAGACGAACTGGCCCGGGAACTCGACGCCCACTGCAAAGCCAACTTGGCCAAATACAAGTGCCCCCGATCATTCGATTTCATCGAGGAAATGCCGCGAGACCCTAACGGCAAGCTCTACAAGCGGAAGTTGCGAGACCCCTACTGGAAAAACAGGAACGTGCCATCTGAGCCCGCTACCCGGCAGGCAGCCTCGGACAGCGGCCGGTCCCCTTCTTCAGTGGCCATCCGCCCGTGAGGGCAAGGTGGACAGGAGATTCCTGATCGCGTTGGCGGCTGCTTCGTGGCGAACCGAGGCCAGGGAGAACACGCTCATCAAGCCGCCAAGTTCATTGTTGCCAACAGTGCGGTCCCTCCACAGTAACGAACAGTCATTCCGGTCAGCCAGAATGCCTGAGAGCACGACGCGCAGCCCACGCCCGTCGACTCCGTCCTCGGCCTCTACCGCCTCGACGAAAACGGCCAGGAAAACCCCGGCCTCACGAGGCACGACTTCGCACAAATCGACCTTGCTGAGCTCAGCAAGGTCGGCGTTGCGCAAGCCGACCCCCAAGAAAGACTCCTGCAATTTCAACTCATATCCTTTCGCGGCTAGTAAACGCCGGGCGGCTTCGTTCACGTCGCGTACCAGCAATACATGGTCGAGCTTGGATACCCGCGCATCCACCACCGGCAGCAGAGTAATCCGGGCCGGGAGCCTCTCGCTCAAAGTCTCGTCGATAAACAACGGGTCGAGCCTTTGAACGCACGCTACAGAAAGCAGGCAGAGGACAACGGCAGCGGTCCTGTTCACGGCCCTGTGGAAGCTTCCGGAAGCCCGGCGGGCACTTGCGGTACCCGGGCTTCGGACGCTTGGAGTGAGGCTGCCTTTTTCACGGAGCGGTCGCGTAGTCTGCGCCCAAACTCCTCGGCCAAGGGCTCTATCTTTTCGTGACTGGGGGCAAAGTGGTAAAGATCGAGCAGTTTGTTGCATGTCTTCCTCTGCCACTCGGGCGTAGCCATGGCGAGGATCAGTATCTCCCCGTGCAAAAGTTCATGATAGAGTGTTACTTCGGCCTCCACCAAACCTTCGGCACCGTTACGCGCCTCCTGCCGGGCCAGATAGTCGGGATCGAGCATCAGCCAGTTATCGGCCCTGACCCTGGCGCGTCCGCCCAATGCTTCGAGCTTGGTATTCCATGCATAGCCTCCGGCTGCCCGCCTACTTCTGAGCCGGGAGGGATCCCAGGCGACGTGCCTCGTGCTAACCTGCACCTCGACTTCCTTGAAGCGGGTCGCCGGTGGACAAGAGAAGTTCCAAGACACCGTAGCCGAGAGCGAGTTCAAGGTGTTTATCACCGGCAATGGCAGTAGCGCTTCGTGCTCACTCAAACGAAGGAGAAGCCGCTCCATCCATCGTTTTTCTATCGCTGTGGGACCTCTTACAGACGCCGCCCCGCCCCCAACCGCCGACAACAAAACCAAGCCCAACGCCGTCGCAAGAACCGGTAGCGCCAGCTCCCAGCATAGGGCACGGCGCCACGGCCACAGCGGTCTTCGCTCCGTCCGCTCCCGCTTCGTTGTC
>JAJRWY010000250.1 GCA_024276575.1 Candidatus Binatota bacterium | reverse complement strand
GGTGCCGCCGCGTGACGCGGCGGCTATGGCTGATGCCTTAGAGAGCCTGTGGCGTGATCCTCAGCGCGCGGATGTGCTTGCGGCAGCGGCACGTAGCAAAGTAGAAAGGATATGGGACCGTCGCAAGAACCTCTCAGCCTTCGCCGAGATACTGGATCAGTATGTGGCGGAGATCGAGAACCCGACGGTTTTATGATGGCGAAGAAGAGCGGGCTGCCCGAGTTTCTTGCGTTTCATCGTCCCTACTTGGGAAGCGAGGAGATTGAGGAAGTCGTCGATACGCTGCGCTCGGGCTGGCTTACGCTGGGACCGAAAACCGCACGTTTTGAAGAGAAATTTGCTGCTCAAGTGGGTGCTCGGTTCGCGGTGGCTACCTCTTCGTGCACCGCGGCGCTGCACTTGAGCCTGGATGGGTTGGGGGTAGGCCCCGGCGACGAAGTTATAACGACGCCTTATACTTTCCCCTCGACGATTGCTTCGATTCTGTACTGTGGGGCTAAACCGGTTCTTGCCGATACCCTTCCTGAGTTTCCCAATATCGACCCCGATGCCGTGGCTGCAGCCGTAACTTCGCGAACTAAAGTGATTTTACCGGTGCATTTCTCGGGCGCCCCCTGCGAAATGGACAGCCTGGAGCAGATTGCCTCACGCTGCGGTGCAGCAATCGTGGAGGATGCCGCTCATGCGCTCCCGGCTTGCTACAAGGGCCGTGCGGTCGGCTCGATTGGTAGGGCCAGCTGTTTCAGCCTCTACGCGGGTAAGAATATTACTGCGGGCGAAGGCGGGGTATTGACCACCGATGATGGAGATTTAGCCGCCCAAGCGAGAATCAAGCGCCTCCACGGTATCTCCCGGGATGCCTGGAAGCGCTATACGGCAGAGGGAAGCTGGTACTACGAGGTCCAAGATCTCGGTTTCAAGTACAACATGACCGACATAAACGCAGCGATCGGATTGCATCAACTCGACCGGGTAAAAGCGTTCCATGAGCGTCGCTTGCAATTGGTGAAGTTGTATAATGATAAGTTGAGAACGGTAGAGGGACTTACCCTCCCGCGGCCGCCTGGCGATGTGGAATCGTCATGGCATCTCTACGTGATACGTATTGACCCGGATCAGGCCGGGGTAAGCCGCGATTCCCTGATCGAGATGTTGAAGGCAGATAATATCGGCAGCAGCGTGCATTTTATTCCTGCACACCACCATCCGTATTTTCAGGAGCGCTTGGGGTGGAGCGGCGACCTTTGTCCTAACGCATCGCGGCTTTACCGGGGGGCGATTTCCCTGCCACTTTATCCGGCGATGTCGGATGGAGATGTCGAGGCGGTCTGTGCCAGCTTGGAGCGAATAGTCGAGGAGTCGCGGGCGTGACTAAGGGATCTGCTGCAGCGAAGCGGGGTTTCGACCTCGTGGTGGCATTGATCGGGTTGATCATACAAGCCCCGCTGTTCATCGTCATCGCGATTCTGATCAAACTCGACACGCGGGGGCCGGTGTTCTTCCGGCAGGAACGCGCCGGCATGAACGGCTCGACTTTTCGCATCTTCAAGTTCCGTTCTATGATCGTGGGCGCCTATCGCAGCGGGGCCCGCCTGACCGTGAAACGAGACCCGCGGATAACCAAAGTCGGACAAATTCTGCGTTGGACCAAACTCGACGAACTTCCCCAGGTAATCAACGTTCTGACCGGCGACATGTCGTTCGTGGGGCCGCGCCCGGAAGACCCGTACTTTACCAACTTCTATGACAGTGAGCAGCGCCAGGTTCTCTCGATTCGTCCGGGCATCATTGGGCCGAGCCAGTTGCATGGCCGCGATGAAGTGGAGGAATATCCTGAGGATGTCGAGAACGTAGAGCAGTACTACATCGAAAAGATCTTGCCGGACAAGCTCGAGCGGGACCTGGAGTATGTTCGATCAGCCAGCTTTTTCGGTGACCTGAAGTACTTGGTCGGCGGTTTTTTCAAGGTCTTGTCGAGCCAGGTCAAAGGTGGGTTCCTCGCCCGTTCGAAGTACCGCCTGGCTTTTCTCTGTGGAGATATCGTCTTGATGGCGGCCGCCTACATGTTGGCGAATTTCATCAAGTTTGATTGGGGCATGGACCTGGAACCTGAACAGTGGGCTTTCATCGGGCAGGGTTTGCTTCTGGCGATAGTGTTGAAGCCCCCGGTGTTCGTCTACTACGGATTGTATCAGCGCGAGACTCGTTGGGTCGGTAGTCGCGACGTTGCTGCGATTATCAAGGCGGCCAGCGTCGGTTCGGCTTTTTTGGTTGGCGCGGCTTATTTCACCGGCCTGCGTGCGCATTCACGTGCTGTGTTCATCTATGATTGGGCTCTGTTAGTGGCCTTGCTTTGCATCGCCCGTTATGGCGTGCGCGCCTTTTTAAACAGACAGAGCAAGGACGCCGAGGGGGAGGGGGCCTCTTTCGTCAAGGTTTTGGTAGCTGGCGCCGGGCACGGAGGGGAAACCATCTTGCGCTCGCTACTGGAAGACCCGCACTCGCGCTTCATGCCGGTCGGTATCATAGATCATGAACCGCATCGCTGGGGGGCGCTTGTTCACGGGATTCGTGTAATGGGGGGTGCGACGGATATCGCTATGGCGGCGTCTACTCATGGAGTTGAGATGGTGCTCGTGTCACTTGCCGATCTCGACCCGGTTGTAGTTCGTGAAATCACAGACGCTTGTGACAAGCACGACTTAGAGTACCGTCTGATCCCCGCACTGTCGGATTTGCTGGCCGAGGGGGCGCCAAGACCCATCAAGAGAGTCGCACTCTCGCCTCAAGGAAGGATATGACAGTCAAGGTTCTCTCTCCCGACGATTTGGTTCTGGTCACAGGCGGAGCCGGTTATGTGGGCTCGCATCTGCTGCCGTTTCTTCTCGAAAAAGGATTTCGCGTCCGCGTCCTAGAGAATTTCCTGTACGGGCCGGGTGGATTGCCCGAAATCGCTCCCCATCCCCGTTTGGAAGTCTGTTACGGTGATGTCTGCAACATTAGAGATATGTTCCGTGCGGCCAAAGGGGCCAAAGCCGTAGTTGCACTAGCCGCTTTGGTAGGGGATGGAGCCTGCGAACTCGACCACGACGAGACGGTCGCCATAAACATCGAGTCGACCAAGCTACTATGTCAGGTGGTGAAGCACGAACCGGGAATACAGCGTTTAGTATTTGCTTCTTCCTGCTCGGTTTACGGCGCTACCGAGGGCTTGGTTTTGAACGAAGGCTCGCGCCTTAACCCGGTCTCGTTTTACGCGCGCTCACGAATCGTATCGGAGAAAATTCTGCGTCGTGAGCTCGACGGCCGGTCTTTCGTGATCCTGCGTCTGGGTACCCTGTTCGGCGGTTCGAAGCGTCCCCGCTTTGATCTGCTGGTCAACACCATGACATGCCGTGCCCTGAACGACGGGCGGATTCCGGTCATGGGGGGGGCGGCTTGGCGGCCGAACCTTCATGTGCGGGACGCTGCGCGTGCGTTCATGATTGCCGCCGAAGCTTCCAATGAACGTGTCAGCGGAGAGGTGTTCAACGTCGGGTCCGACGAGAATAACGAAACGATTCTGGGAGTGGCGGAGCGTGTCGCGGCTCGGGTTCCGGGTACTGAGGTGGAGAGCGTTCATGCGGTGGGCGACCTTCGTAGCTACCGGGTAAGTTTCTCGAAAATCCGTCATATTCTGGATTTTGCTCCGGAGTATTCGATTGAATCGGGAGTCGATGAGATTCGCTCCCAGGTGGAGGATGGAGGTCTTGACTGGAGTGACTCGAGATATTCCAATCTCCAACATCTGAAAGAGAACGGCTTTGCCGGGGAAGGCCCGGCTTGCCTTGAGGAGCTTCGTGCGTGCATCGGTGAGGTTGCCTAAGGCGGTGCCGTAGACTTTTTTCTCGAACTATTTATGGTGTCGGAACTTCGCGAGCCGTAGCGGGCCTTACTCAGGAGAGTCCGGCGATGAGCGGCAATTGTCCCCCATCGTGGCCCGTGTTCGCTGTTCGGCTGTCTGTTACCGTAACCGAGGCTGAGGGCCTCGACGCAGTCTGGGAGCCGGTTGACGAGACTTCGCGCCTGCAGGCGACGAGCTTTGGAGGATCATACCATTGGGTTGTGGGTAGTGCCTTCTTGCCAGCCGGGCGTAGGGATTGGCGCCAAGGGAGACAGGATGAACGGATACGGGCAGGCGAACCTTCTAGTTTGCACGGCTTTGGCGACGGCGCATCAGTGTTTGTCGAAAGTCGAGGCAGCGGCCAGTAGAATCGACGGGGAGTAGAGCTAAGGTGCAAAGTAACGAGGGCGGCTCCGGCGGCAATCTGAAGGTCGGAATCGTCGGCTGTGGGACCATCGCGGCCGCGCATATCCCCTACATCCGTGGGTCCGGCGGGGAGTTGGTGGGCGTAGCAGACATGTCGTTGCGGCAGGCGTCGGAGCTTGCTGACCGTTTCGACGTGCAACGGGTGTACAGGGGGCTGTCCGACTTGCTCGAGTGTGAGCAGCCGGATGTGCTCCACGTGCTTACGCCTCCGCATACTCACGCCCGCCTCGCGGTCGAGGCTCTCGAGCGTGGTATTCATACTCTGATAGAAAAGCCCATGGCGATTGACGGGGCTGAGTGCGATTTGATTGCTGCTGCTGCCGAGCGGGGGCAAGCCTTGGTCTGTGCCGATCATAATCGCCTGTTCGATCCCCCGATGCTCAAGGCGAGGCAACTCTTGGCTGACGGCGCCCTCGGTAACTTGGTAGCGGTCGAAAGTTACCAGGCAGGTGCGGCGAGCGAGCGCGATTGGTTGGCTACTCTATCAGGTGGTGGATTGGGCGACTTGATTCCGCACCCCTTATATCTGCAACTGGCCTTTCTCGGGGAAGTCCGCGATTTGCATGCGGTGGCCTTCGACGTGGCCGGCGACGGCAGTCCCCGGGAGTTGCGGGTATTTATGCAGGGAGACCGGTGCAGCGGGTTTCTCACTATTTCGATGAATGCCTCTCCTGGACTCAATACGCTCAAGTTGTGCGGCTCCAAGATGACGGTGGAAGTCAATCTGAACAACATGACCATCGTCCGGAGAAGGGACTATGACGTTCCCAAGGTGATAGGGAAGTCCTTACCCAATCTCGACGAATCTTATCAATTGCTTTCTCAGATGACGGTGAATGTGGCGAACTTCGTGCGCGGTAAGATTCGTTACTATCCAGGGATGGGGGAGTTGATCTCCCGCTTCTACGATGCCGTGCGGGGGGGTAGGCAAGCGCCGGTGAGTATGGAGGAAGGGGCGGCGGTCGTACGTGTCACGGAGCGTATATGGAGGCAAGCTGCTATCGCTCCCGAGCAAAGCGGCGGTATCGCGAGCTCGGTTACAGGAGAATAGCGGATGCGGGTGTTTGTTACCGGAGCGACGGGTTTTCTTGGGAGCCGTGTGGTTCGCCGGCTAGTCGATAGGGGGGACGATGTGTTGGCGCTGGCACGCGAGGGGCGGGATGTCAGCGAACTAGAGGAGCTCTCAGTGGAGGTCGTCCGCGGAGATTTGCTCGAGCCGGATACTCTGCTTCAACATCTGCGCGGTTGCGATGTCGTCTATCATGTCGGGGCCTGCATGAGCCAGGGGGCGGATTGGGAAGAGTTTTTTACGGCCAATGTAGAATGTAGCAGCAGGCTCATAGATGCGTCGGAAGAAGCCGGGGTGGGGCGTTTAGTCTACGTTAGTTCGATGGGGATCTTCGATATAGATCGGGACGGGATGACCATAAGCGAAGACAGTGCCTACGATCGTCGGCCGCTGATGCGGGGCAACTATACTAGGTCCAAGATTGGTGCAGACCGTGTCGCTCGTACTGCCGCCCGTCGTGGTAAGTCCGTAGTAGTGGTGCGTCCTGGACAGATATACGGCCGTGGTGATGCTGATACCCAAATTTTTCTGGGCCGGGTAAGTAAATGGCTGCGGCCGGGCCTGCTCGCTGTAATCGGCAGCCCCTCTTACCTGCTTCCCCTTACCTATGTAGAGAACGTGGCCGATGCGGTGGTTGCCGCGGGGACGGTGGAGGGTGTCGAAGGGAAGGTGTTCAACGTCGTAGACGATTCAGACCTTACCCAGGCCTCATACTTTGCTGAACTTGCGAAGGCGCGCTCGGGTAAATTGAGAGTGCTGTACTTACCCGTCGGACTGTTCGCTTTGCCCGTAAAGGCGGTGGATATCTTGTTCCGGTTGCTCAAAGGCCGCCCTTGGGGAGTCGCCTATCAGCTTTTGCGCTCAGGGCGCAACGCCCGTTACGATAGCAGCGCCGCGCGTGAGGTCCTTGGTTGGAAACCTCGAATTTCTCTCGCCGAAGGCTTGTCGGAGTCGTTGCGCTCTCGACCGCAATAACACCATGGATTGCTTGGAGCGCCGGGCCACGTTTTCGACCCGTCCTTCCGCCGCAGCCCGCTTCGGTTCGGCATGAAAATAGTTTTTGTCGAGGCTTCTTCAGGTAGCGTAGTCGGCGGATCCCTTACCGGATTGATGCATATGCTGAACGGGCTTGATCCTGAGAGGACGCGAGCCGCAGTAATATTGTACGAGGACAAGCCGATCATTCGTGATCTGCGCCAACGAGGTATCCCCGTGCATGTAACGGGGCGGAAAAAGCTGCCCAAGGAGCACCTGTTTCAGTCGCGGAGCGCCTATCAGTCCGTGAAACGCCGCAAAAGGGTTGCTGCGTGGAGTTGGTCGGCTCGTGCTGCGGCAACCTTGGCGCTGGAGACATTGCCTTCTCTTGCCCGCTTGGTTCCGCTCATCCGTGCGGAGAGCCCCGATATATTGCATGCTTGCAACGGATTTCGTGGCAATATGGACGCCATTCTGGCAGCGCGAGTATGTGGCATCCCCTGTGTTGTCCACTCCAAGGGATTCGACAAGTACAGCTTCGTCGAACGTCTAGCGGCGCGCGGTGTGGCCGCCGGGATTTCGATGACCCGTGCTATAGAGGAGCATAATCACCGAAACGGTGTTTATGCCCGGCGCAGCTATGTGGTCTATGATGGGCTGGACCTGGATGCCTTTTGCGTGGCCAGGAGCCGTGCAGAGGTGCGGCGCGAGTTCGGCATCGATGATGATGCTTCGGTGGCCGCTGTGGTCGGGAACATTCAGCCCTGGAAGGGGCAGCATGTCCTTCTCGAGGCCCATGCGGCGTTGGCGCGCGAGGGTAGGAAGTTTACTACGCTCGTCGTGGGAGGTGTACACCGTAGCGGCGAAGCTTACGCGCAGGAGTTACGCGCTTATGTCCGCGATGCGGGGATATCCGACAGCGTGGTGTTCACGGGGCCGCGCCAAGACGTTGCGGATCTGATGAACGCTGCGGATATAGTCGTCCATTGCTCGGTTCGGGCGGAGCCGTTTGGCCGGGTGATCATCGAAGGGATGTCGGTCGGCCGTCCGGTTGTGGCCACTTGTGCGGGAGGAGTTCCGGAGTTCGTGCGCGACGGGGTCGATGGCGTGCTGGTGGAGCCCGGCAACTCACGAGACTTGGCTGCGTCCATCTCGCGGATACTCGATGATGCCGACTACGCCGCTTCTTTGTCGCAAGCCGCTAAGGCCAAGGCGGCGGAGTTTAGCGTAAAGGCCCACGTGGACGCGATTTATCAGGTCTATCAGGAGTTGGGTGCGGTTAGCGGCAACCGGAGGGCTTGGCGTGGGCCGCGAAGCCGGGGTGGTGGAAAGTGAGACTTGCGAATGCACAGGCGGCCGGCAGCGTAAGCGGTCCCGCAGATGGCACTGGCACCGTATTTCTTAGGATGTGGGGCCTGACCCTCGCCCTGGAGAGCCAGCTTGGCAGTTTCGCCCACTACGTTCGTGCCGCGATGTCATACTTCCTGTGTGATCCTGTCGAGAGCCCGGACTTTCGCAGTAAGCTGGAGTGGGTTGACGGGCCGCCAGCTGCTTCTGTGGACCAGGCCTTTCCCAATGCTCAGTGGCAACAGCGTCCGGACCGAGATCTTTACCTCGGAAACGCCAGCGCGTACTGGCTGCGCATAGACGATTTCCGAGACTTGCACCTGTCTTTTGCTTTGGAGAAATCGTCGCTAACCCTCTGCGCTCGCTATTACTTTCGCATAGGCAATCAGGGTCGTTTGGAAGCCTTGCGACGGCTGCGTTATCGCGGACCGGCACTCGAGGCATTGCGGGCTCGCAGCTTCTCCACCCTGCTGTACTATCTCGTTTATCATCCTCTGTTGTGGCATCTCAGCCGTAAGCGCAATTGGCACTTGCTTCATGGCGCCGCCGTCGCTTCGAGTCAGGGAGCGCTATTGCTCAGCGGGATGCCGGGTTGCGGGAAATCTACACTCTCGGTTGCTCTGCTTGCCGATCCGCGGCTGAGGATGCTTTCCGATAATCTGGTACTCCATGATGGAAGGCATGTAATGGCTTGCCCGGAACTGCTTCTGCTCGATCCGGCTAGTATGAAGTCGGTTGGAAAAGGGGCGGAGCGTTTGGAAGCTGTGGGCGAGCGCCGTGTTTTTGGCCGCGACGCGTACAGGCCTGACGTCTGGGAAACACAACCGGTCGAACTGCTCGGCGTGGTCGATGTCTGACGTGCTCGTAAGAGCCGTTGGGAGGAACTAGGCCACGCGGATGCCTTGGCTGCGGTTTGGGCTGGAGGACTGATGGCCAAGGAAGTCCGCAGGTCTGCTATCATGTCGCAAGTGTTGGATCGTCTGACGGGCAGCCGCCAACCGGATGAGCGAACGGCCCTAGCGGAACTGCTTTCTTCGGTTTCATGCGGGCGATTGTGGTCGGGTGGTGATTCAACTCCGCAGGCCTTGGCTGAGCGATGGCTGTTGCCGGTGTTTGGGCAGGCCCGGCAATCCAAGACGCGCTAGCCGTGGCGGATTCCACGAAATCAAACACGTCGTCTGACAAGCTGGCAGCTGATGCTGCCGGAACGTTTGCTACGCGGCTCGTTGTCATCGTGTTTTCTTTGGCTTCGGGGATCATCACGGCCCGTGCTCTAGGTCCGGAGAACCGGGGCATCTTCTCCTTGGTGGCTTTGTTCCCGGCTACCTTGATAACTCTCAGCAAGTTTGGCCAATCCCAAGCGACTATCTACCACATCAAACGCGAGCATGACGATGTCGCCCAAGTAGCATCCAATGTGCTGCTGTTCGCTCTGGCGGTTGGGTTGGCGCTGATCGCTATGGTGGTGCTGTTTCGTGAGCAGTTGGTTTCGACTTTGCTCAACGGCGTTCCGGTCTGGGCATTGCTGTTGATGACGCCGATCATTCCGGTGTTGCTGATCGAGAGTTATCTGTATGCGGTGTTGCAGGCCACAGACCGATTCAAGGTATATAACACCAGGCTTTTCGCCGAAGCGGTCCTCACGCTGGCGGCCTTCGCATGGACTCTTCTGGCTATGGGATGGGGCCTACCCGGAGCCTTGGGTGCGGTGATAACCGTGCGTTTGGCCATGGTGTCCTGGGTTGTTTGGACCATACACGCAGATTCGGCCTTCAGGTTGCACTTCGATTTCGGGTTGTTCAAGAGGATGATTCGCTACGGCTTGAAATCCCACGTTCAGATCATTGCTTCCCACTTTCACTTCAAGGCTGGACTGTACATTGTCGCCTACTACCTGAGTCCGACTCAAGTAGCGTTTTTCTCGATTGCGGCGCGGTTGGCGGAGCGCATCATGTACATTCCGCAATCGTTGGCATTGGCATTATTCCCACGACTCGCGGGATCCGAGACGGAGCAGGTGCATTTGATGACTGCGAAGGCTTGCCGCCAAACGCTGGTGGTTACTTCGGCTGCGGCGTTGTTTCTAAGCGTGGTGGGCAAGTTCGCCATAGTTTTCTTTTATGGGGAGGATTACGCGGACGCTGCGGTTCCGTTGCCTTATGTATCGTGGGGCGTGGTGATGATGTCTATGTACGTTCTGCTTTCTCGTAACTTCACCAGCCGGGGCCGCCAGTTCATCAATATCATTGCTGCCTATGTCGCTTTGTGCGGTAACTTGGGGCTTAATTTCATGCTTGTTCCCGAACTTGGCATCCGTGGGGCGGCGATCGCGACGGCCAGTTCCTACACGCTGGCGGCCTTCATCCTGTTCGGGTTTTTCTTATGGGAATCGCGGCTGCCCTGGCATGAGGCACTGGTGTTACGGCGCAGCGACCTCGTGATGTGGCGGCACTTGTTCAACCGTTTCGTCGTTAGCCGCCTGGGGCGGGCGGGCGGGTGGCTGGGGCCGGGTTCGGGCGGCGATAGCCGGAGTTCGAGCTAACGATTTAAGCAGTTGTTACTTCCTTTTCGATCAGGCAACGTGTTGTCATGAAGCTGTTGCTCTCGACTGGATCCGGCGCCGTCAGTGCTTCCGGTAGCGCGCCGGGAGGAAGGGCCGGCGTTGCGCTGCGGTTGCTGTGTTTTGGGGCTCTCGTCTTGGCCTGTCTTGCTCCCCGAATTGCTGGAGCCGTAGCCGTCAATTGCTCTGGCGGCGGCGATCGTTTCGGATGGACCGTTGCCGCGGCGGGCGACTATGACGGCGACGGGGTTGCCGACTTCGCCGTGGGATCGCCTTGTGCGCGAGCTTCCCGCCAGGGTCAAGCCGGCCGCGTGAGGGTCTTTTCCGGAACTGATCAGAGGGTCTTGCTGTCGATAAAAGGTGACGGCCTGAAGCAGCATCTGGGGTCCGCGTTGGCATTTGTCGGAGATCTCAGCGGTGAGGGCGCCGATGAACTGGCAGTCGGATCGTCGGGTTTTGCGGTTCCCAAGCTGGGCGGCTCTACCGTCAAGGGCGCCGGCAAACTCGAAGTATACTCGTTTCATTCCGGGTTGGCCGGCCAGTTGCTTCCTGCTTACACCTTGTTCGGAGACTTCAAGTCCGAGAACAGAGGAGAGGCGGTTGCCGGGCTTGACGATGTCAACGGTGACGGGGTCCCGGATTTTATCGTCGGTGGCGGGGGCCGGCGCTTTGATGGGGATTCCAAAGGCGAAGCGTGGGTGGTGTCCGGTGCTGACGCTTCGATTCTGTTTCGCGATGCGGGCTCGAGCAACTTCGATGATCGCTGGTCGAGCGTAGTCGGGCGGGCGGGCGATGCCGACAACGACGGTATCGACGATATTCTCATCGCCTCTGCGGCGTTTGACGAACCGTTGCCTCCGGCAGCGTTGTCTGCCGTTGTCGTGGTGGCAAGCACTACCACGTTGCCGCCGACCACGACTGTTACGACGAGCAGTACTACGACGACTACGCTTCCGAGAAACGTAGGTGCGGTAAAGCTCTTCTCGGGGGCTCCGCCTTACAACGAGATCGTGGGCATAATGGGTAGCGCCAAAGAAGAGAACCTGGGACGTTCGGTGGCGGGAAGCGGTGATATCAACGGCGATTCTCTCGAAGACTTCGCCGCCGGAGCGCCTGGGGCCGCTCTCGGCGAACTCAACGGTGCAGGCCGCGTGTCGGTTCTCTCCGCTGACGGAGCTTTGCTGTATTCAGTCGGGGAGCCGGTTCCGCAGGCAGGGGCGGCTTTCGGCACGGCGCTGGCGATGCCCGGGGATCTCGATAATGACGGGATCGAGGACTTGGTGGCGTCGGCGCCGGTGGCCTCATCCTCGGGTAATGCCAAGGCCGGCAGGGTGCATGCCATTTCCGGGGCCGTAGGCCACTCGGCTCTATGGAGTCTCGAAGGCGAGCTACCTAACACACGTTTGGGTCAAGCGATTGCATCTTTGCCGGATATGAATGGTGACGGGGTTGCGGAGTTGTTTATCGGAGCCCCGGGCGACGCCCCGTTGGGCCGCCGCGGTGCGGGTACGGCGAGAGTGATTTCAGGTGCTGACGGGGGAGAACTGCTTCGATTGCGGGGCCGTCGCGGACTCGAGACGAGGATCTTCGTCGCCGGATTGCGAAACGGGCGCCGCCTGCGGGTAAGCAGCTTTACGCCTTTTGGCCGCAAGCGTGAATTACGCAATGACGCCTTCAGGTTGCAGCGAGGTGCGAGCGGCTCGCTAGCGGTACTGAACGATTTTGCTAGCGCCGAGGCAGGCAAAGTGCTGCTCGCAGTCGCGGGCGGTAGTGGTGGTGCGGGCCCCTACGTTAGCGTGCTGCGTGCCGGCAGGCGCAGATCGCGGGTTTCGCGATTCAAAGCTGCGGAGGGCGCTTATAGCGGAGGGATCAACGTAGCAGCGGGGAACTTGGCGGAAGTAGACCCGGGAGACGGCGATGAGATTGCGGCGGCTCAAGCCGATTTGGCTGATGGGGATGTCTCGGTAGTCATTTACCGGAGTGCGTTCGTGGACCCGGAAGGATCCATCAACTGGTCGAAGGTTAGAGCTTTCGATTTGTTTCGTGCCGGCGAAACCTTGAATGGGGAATTGATCGCTGCAATCGGTGCCAATATCGCGGTAGGCAATCTGAGCGCTAGCGCGGGGGACGAGATCGTTGCAGCTCCAGTGGCCGGCCTCCCTGTCGTCGCAGTATACTCGCGCAGCGGCAGTTTGCAGAACCGTTGGTTGGCGTATCCGCCGGAAGGTTCGGCCGGCATCCCTAACAGCGGTGTCAATGTCGCGGTAGGGGATCTTGATGGTGATGGTGTCAACGAGATCGTAACCGCGCCTCAGCAAGGGCAGTTGTGGATCCGGGCTTGGCGGGGAGACGGTCAGGAGTTTTCCGGTGCAGACGGCCCCGTGAGCTTTTTCGTTTCTTTCGGACTCAGTTTCAAGGAAGGAGTACGTGTGGCCGTCGCCGACGTCGACTTTGACGAGCAGGGAGAGATACTGGTCGTTCCGGCAGCCGGTGTAGCGGGATCGGTCAAGGCCTTTGAAGTCGACGGCAGTCCGGTCGCCGGATGGCGCGCCTTCATGCCTCTGGGACCGGGGAGTCGCAGCGGTCTGAGTATTGCCGCCACGGACCGTTTTCTGCGTCCGTGAGATCTAGGAACGTGCGCGCTGAAGTTTCTACCGTGCGCACTTCTAGAGTGCATTATTCCTGAGGGCTCTGCTACGAGCCGCAATCAAGCGCCCACTTGCAAGGGTGGAGTGTCCGGGACAGAAAACCTTTCCCATGCCTTCGTTAGACGTCGTATATGTGATCGCCGACATGAAGACCGGGGGGACCCAAACCCACCTCCTCGAGCTCTTCAAGGCTCTTGACCGCAACCGCTACCAGCCCCATCTTTTTGTTTTGCGTCCGGGCGGCAATCTTATCGAGGCAGCGCGGAGCCTCGGGGTCCCCGTGACGGTCTTCGGAATTCAGGGGTCACTGACCCGTCTGCGGGATGCGGCTGGGTTCGTTGCCATGATTCGGGCCCTGCGCAGGTTACGGCCGGCCGTGATTCACGGTTACTTACTCCGCGGTAACTTCGCTGCTGCGGTTGCCGGCCGCGCCGCCGGGGTCGGCATAGTGGTCAGTAGCAAACGCGGCTGCCACCGTCCTAGCAGTGCCGCCGAACGCTTCTCGGTCTGGTTATCCAACCGACTTTCCAGTGCAATAACCGGGAACTCACCTAAAGTTCTAGATTTTACTCGAGACAATGAGCCGCCGTTTGCGGCGGCGGTGGAGATGATTCCGAGCGGTATCGACGTCGTGCGCTTCTCGCGTGACAACGTGTCCCCTAGCGCGCGAGAGCGGCTAAGGGCAGAGCTAGGAATGGGGCAGAGTCCACTGCTGATCAGCGCAATTACCTGGCGTCCGATCAAGGGCTATCCGATGTTGCTCGAATGCTTGGCCGAGCTGCTACGTGTCGATTCGAGCGTCAAATTGGCTATCGCGGGCGAATCTCAGTGGAAGCGTGAGCCAGCCAAATTGGCTCGACGCCTCGGAGTTTTCGATTCCGTAGCCCTGTTGGGCCGCCGCAGCGATATGCCCGAGCTTCTCGCGGCCGCTGATGTATTTCTTCTTCCTTCGCTAAGTGAGGGGATGTCGAATGCCATTCTGGAAGCGATGGCGATGGAGTTGCCGGTCGTTGTCACAGCGGTCGGCGGTGCACCCATAATGGTGGACGAGGGCGCGTCCGGGTATCTGCTAGAGTATGGCGAGGCGGCGAAGATGGCGGAGCGGGTGGCTGAATTGCTGGCGGATCCGGACAAGAGGCGCGCGATGGGAAAGCGAGCGCGGAGTAAAGTCGTCGCCGAGTTTTCTTCCTCGAAGATGGCCAGATCTACGGAGTCTCTTTACGCGAAGCTGTTAGGCTAGCGCGCGACGAGGAGATGCTTTCGGGCATCCGCGGTGGGCCGATATTGCCCGGTGGAATCGCGGTGGCGCCTCCATCAGTTGCAAGAAAAGCTATAAGCGCTCGCCGAAAACCGCTATAAACGCGGAACTAGCCGGAGAGGTACCGCTGCGGGGTTTACCTCTGCGGCCCCGCCGTCCGAAGCGGCAGGGCCGCAGAGGTTCCGGATGGCGGAACCCGGGTCGGGTGGCGGAACGATCGCGGGGCCATGCCGGTGGACGCCCGGCAGTCCGGTGCCAGAGGCGGGGATTTAGTTGAACAGGGGTGTTGGCTCGGCCGCGAGAGGAGGCCGTGGAGAAAGCGAGTGAGTTTGAGAGAGGAGATGGTGACTGTCTCGATAGTCATCCCCGTATTCAACGAAGAAGAAAACCTGGAGGCCCTGCGCGACAGACTGCTTGCAACTTTGGAGCCGCGTGATGAGACCTTCGAGATCATTTTCATCAACGACGGAAGCTCGGATCGTTCCGAGGAAATAATTCGTTCCTTCAACGAGGAGGATCGACGAGTAAAGCTGGTCAGTTTCTCCCGTAACTTTGGGCACCAGACGGCGGTTACTTGTGGCCTTGATTTCGCTAGCGGTAAGGCGGTGGTGGTGATGGATGCGGATCTTCAGGATCCCCCGGAGTTGCTACCGAGACTGCTGGAACGTTGGCGAGAAGGTTACGAAGTCGTCTATGCGGTGCGCTGCGAGCGGAAAGAAAACGTATTCAAGCGGTCGGCGTACAAGTTATTCTACTGGTTGCTGAACAAAGTCTCCTACCTGGACATCCCGCTGGACTCGGGAGACTTTTCGTTGCTCGACCACCGGGTGGTCGACGTGTTGCGTGCGATGCCTGAGCGCAACCGTTTTGTCCGCGGGCTGCGAACTTGGGCCGGATTTCGCCAAGTGGGTGTGGAATATGAGCGTAGCGCGCGCTTTGCCGGAGAGTCCAAATATGACTTTGCCAAGTTGCTGTCTCTGGCTTTCGACGGGTTGGTGTCGTATTCGTATGTGCCTCTGCGCTTGGTGAGCAATGTAGGTTTGCTGGTTTCGCTTACTGCCCTTGCTTACATGATCTACCTCTTGACCGCCCGCCTTCTCGGCGACGCGACTATTCAAGGCTGGACCTCCACCGTAGTAATCATGTTGTTTCTCGGAGGCGTGCAGTTGCTGTCGCTCGGCGTCATCGGGGAGTACGTCGGCCGTATATTTGACGAGGTCAAACAGCGCCCCAGCTACGTGGTTCGAGACGTGCTCGGACTGGAAACCGGGGATACGGCGAAGCCCCGGCGGATCGACTGAGTTCGGTAACTTATAAGCATGAGAAGCTTTGTTCTTAGAGCGGTTTCTGCGGCGCTGACGTTGGTGTTGATTCAAGCGGCGATCGAGACAGTACTGCTGGCTTGGCTCTATAGGAATCTACTGCTCGCCCCCTACCGGTTCTTTACGTCTCAGATTTACGACGGCTTTACGAAGCTCTACTTTCTGCTCGGTGAGCGGTGGAGCTTACCGAGTCTAGCCGGCGAGTTCCTGGCGCATGGCTTTGCCCCCAAGCTTGCTATCGGTCCGCAGTTGGTCGCGGCAGGGATCTCAGTGGCACTGCCTTTGGCATTTTTCTTGGCCGTGGTCGTGTGGGTTGCTCAGAGATGGAGGCTTTCACCCGACGATAGGGCGGGTGGGTCCGGAGCCCCGGAGATCACGACTCTTTGGGGCTTGGCTTTTCTGCAGGCGTTCGTGCATATCGGTCTTTGGCTTACACGGGTCAAGATTCCTGTCGATCCTACGGTCGTCAAGGTTGCCTCTAATCTTGCACGAGACGCGATTTATGACGGCGTGTGTATCGCACTTGGCGTTTGCCTGGTTGCCGCTGTTGCGGCGCAGCTTCTCTTGCGTCGGCAAGGCCGCTATCTGGCGGTTGGGAGTATGGTTGCCGCTGCAGTGTTGGGACTATGGATGGCGCTCGCGCAATCGTCCGGGATGGCGCTGGCAGGCGAATTCGACGCCGGATTGCGACAGGTTTCGCTTGGTGCCGAGGCCGCGGCTGCGGCGCCAGCCCGCGATTACAACGTGATCTTGATATCCATCGACAGCCTTCGAGCCGACCATCTCGGAGTCTATGGTTATGCCAAGGATACTTCTCCGGCCATCGACGGTTTTGCTGCGCGTGGGCTTGCCTTCAACGATTGCAGCAGTACCACTTCGTGGACCTTGCCGGCACACATGTCGATGCTGACCGGACGTTCATTACTCGGGCATGGCGTGATTTCCGACGATCGCCGTCTGAGCGCGGATGTCCCGACTCTGGCGCAGTCATTCGCGGATGCCGGCTACAGGACCGGCGCGATCGTTTCCGCCCCCTATGTGAATTCGAGATACGGTTTCGCCAAGGGCTTCGACGACTATGACGACCATAGCGTCCATTTCGAGACCAACGAAGACTCTTACAAGAGCGTTACGGCCCCCATCGTGCAGGATGCCGCGGCCGGCTGGCTGGAGCGTAACGCGAATGGGCGTTTCTTCCTTTTCCTCCATTATTGGGATGTGCACTACGACTACGCTCCCGGTCCGCCTTACGATCGCATGTTCGATCCGGACTATGCGGGATCGCTGAGTGGCGAGGACTTTTATTTCAATCCGAAGATCAATAAGGACATCTCCGCACGGGATCTCGAACATTTGCTTGCGCTTTATGACGGCGAGATTCGTCTGGTCGATGACTATATTGGCCGCCTCCGTGATCATGTAGAGGAGTTGGGGATTGCGGATAGAACGGTTTTCGTGATCACTGCTGATCATGGGGATGAGTTTTTCGAGCATGGCCGTAAAGGGCACCACCGCACCCTTTACGAGGAAGTCCTCCGGGTTCCCTTGGTGATAAGCGTACCCGGCCTTTCGCGTCCAGGACGCAAGGTGGATGGGGAGGTCAGTATCATCGATATCGCCCCTACGCTTCTGGGCTTGGCCGGCATTCCCAAGCCGCGCGGGCTGGAGGGGGTGGATCTGAGTTCGCTGTTCTCTGGAGGGAACACTCCGCCTAGTCGCGCTGTTTACAGCGAACTGTATCGTGGTGGAAGTATGAATATCCAGATATCAGAGAGGGTTAATAGCAAAAAATTAATTCATCACTTTAAGAGACGGCAGGCTGAAGCCTACGACCTGTCTGCAGACCCTTCCGAAGTCGACGCTCTGTCTCCCACGACCCCGGCGCTCGCCTCGCTGATGCCTGGAATGCGAAAGTGGCTCAATCGCCGCTGGCGGGTTTTCGACGATCGAATTCGTCGCGAGGGTATCGATGAAGTGGTGATGGATGCGTCCACCCTCGATACGCTGCGGGCGCTCGGCTATGTCGAGTAATCGCTGAGCCGGGGCCGATGAATCGTTACCTCTTCTATTTTCTGGTGCTGCTCGGACTCGCGTTTCGCATATTGCTGGCCACCCACTACGACTTGGTCAACGGCGGCGATGTCGATGTATACCTTGCCGATGAAGGCGTGGTCGGCCTCATGGGCAAACACATCCTCGAGGGTCGCGAGCTACCCGTGTTCTTTTACGGGCAACACTACCTTGGCGCCTTGGAGGCATACGCGGCGGCGCTTGGGTTCGCATTTTTAGGCGTCAGTTTTTTCGCGTTACGGGTGGTTCTGTTCTGTTTCTCCGCGGCGTTGGCGTTGGCTGTATACAGTTTTACCTATCGCTTCTATTCGGTGGCAGCGGCGCGGTGCGCGACGGCTCTGATTGCGGTGGGGCCTATGTACTTTTTGCAGTGGAATCTCAAGGCTAGAGGCGGCTTCATCGAGCACTTGGTTTTGTTGTTGCTGATGATGCTGTATTTCTGGCGATTCTTTTTGCATCACCAGCGCCACTGGCGGGTGGCAGTGCCGCTGGGACTGATCGCGGGGGTGGCGCTTTGGGTCAATCAGTTGGTGCTTTCTTATCTTTTCGTGATGGCGGCCCTACTGTTGTCGCGCTACAGAGACCGGAGAGGATGGATGACGGTGGCGGTTGCGGGCTTGCTTGGGGCATCCCTATTGATCTCGTACAACGTTGTGTATCCGGCTGCCACGCTTAAAGCGTTGGCCAGGAAAGCGCTAGTGGTCAATCGTGTACCCGTCGAGCAACGCGATGAAGATTGGCTGACTAGAGGCGTTATGAAGCGGGTCGAGGCGCTTTCGGACGGCGTCTCCAAGCTGGGTTTGGTTTTCGGCATCCCGCCATCGCCGGATATCGAACGGTTGGGCATTCGTGAAAAAGAACTGAGTGGTGGGGTTCTCAGCCACTTGCGCAGAAGCTGGTCCTTCATTCCGTTGCTGGTGTTTGGCTGGGCGGTGTTCGCGGGGCGCCCACGGCGCGGACGAACGGGGTGGGATCCGCCGGGGTCCGACCAGCTGCTGGCGGCCTTTTTCCTGGTAACCGTTGCGGTGGGTTACGTGAGCCCGCGCTATATGCTCGCTGCGTATCCGATCGCGGCGATCTTGGCCGGTGTGCTGGTTACCCGTTTGTCTCGAATTGAACGTGGCCTCATGGGTGTCGGCGTGGGCCTGGTCTTGATTTTCAACGTTGCGAGTTGGGCCGATGCGCTGATTTCACCCTCCGAGTCCACACAGCAACGCGGCCGTGATCTACTCGAGTTGCTTGATCGACATCAGCTAACCGCGTGCTACAGTGCCGCACCTCTGTATCATTTGGTCTTCGCGAGCCAAGAGAAGGTGATTCTTGCGCCACTGCAGAAGGATCGCTATGCGCCCTACAACCGGATAGTCGAGAACAGTGACTCGATCTGCTACGTGTTTCGGGACGATCAGGTAACGAAGCGTCAGCACTTGGCATTCATGTCGTTGCTGGAGCACGAATCGGTATCCTTCAAGCGGGATCGCAGCGGAGAATATCAAGTGCTTTACGATTTTTCACCGCGCAGCGCGATCAGCAAATCGGCGATAGAGAAAGTAAAATCACAAGAGCGGGCCGCGTTGCAAATTCCGGCGCTACCTGAGCTTTAGGGAGAGGTGAGTATGGGTCTTGTTGCGAAGATCGAGGCGGGGGAGGCTCGCGCCGGGGTAGTTGGGTTGGGCTATGTGGGCTTACCCCTGGCGGTGGAGATCGCCGCTTCAGGACTCGAGGTCGTCGGGTTGGAGGTCAATCAAGAGAAAGTCGACGCGATAAATGCCGGCAGTTCTTATGTTCTCGACGTTCCGTCGAGCCGGGTGGCCCAATTGGTTGGGGCCGGGCGTTTGAGTGCAACGGTGGATTTTTCCGCTGTCGCTGAACTCGACACGATAAACGTGTGTGTACCTACTCCTTTGCGCAAGACCAAGGAGCCTGATCTGTCTTTCGTCGTCGCTTCGATCGAAGCTCTGGCCGAATACATGCGGCCGGGACAGTTGCTGGTGCTCGAGAGTACGACCTATCCGGGTACCACCGAGGAAATCGTAGTGCCGATACTGTTGCGTGCCGGGTTACAGCCGGGGCGGGACGTTGAGGTGGCGTTTTCCCCGGAGCGTACGGATCCCGGCAATAAGAAGTTTACGACCAGGACTATTCCCAAGGTGGTAGGGGGGCTCACTCCTGAAGCTACGGCGGCCGCAACCGCGCTTTATAGCCGCTGTATAGATACTGTCGTCCCGGTAAGTTCGCCGAGAGTTGCAGAGATGGTGAAGCTGCTCGAGAACACTTTTCGCAGCGTGAACATAGCCCTGGTCAATGAAATGGCGATGATGTGCGATCGCTTGGGGATGGACGTGTGGGAGGTCATCGATGCGGCTGCGACCAAACCTTTCGGTTTTCTTCCCTTTTACCCGGGGCCGGGCCTGGGCGGACACTGCATCCCGGTTGATCCACACTACCTGACCTGGAAGGCGCGGGCCGAGGGTTTCGAAGCGAGATTCATCGAACTGGCGGCGCAGATAAACTCGATGAAACCAGCCTTTGTCGCCAACAAGATTGCGGAATGTCTCAATGAGCAATCCAAGGCTTTGAAGGGGTCGAATATCTTGGTGCTCGGCGTCGCTTACAAGAAGGACGTGGACGATGTCAGAGAGTCTCCGGCTCTGGACGTCATTGCTTTACTCTTGGAGAAGGGGGCGGAGATTGCGTATGCCGATCCGCTGGTCGCGGAGATTGCGATAGGTGACAGGAGCCTTGCCGCTGTGAGACTAGATGATGAATCTCTTGCTTCGGCAGATCTAATAGCGGTGCTTACTGACCACAGCGCGTTTGATTACCAGGCGGTTGCGAATTCCGGGAAACCGGTGATCGATACCCGCAACGCTCTCAAGGGCCTTCAAGGCGAGAATATTTTCAGGATTTGACGCTGCGGTGGACAAACCTCGACGGTTAAGAGTCGGCTTGATCGTCGGCCAGCTCAGCTACGGAGGCGCGGAGAGCCAACTTTTCGAACTCGCTCGTGGTTTGGGTGCGGACTTTGAGCCTTTCGTCTATTGCCTTTCGGAAAAAGTTGAACCATACGGAAGGCTGCTTCGTGAAAGCGGGATCAAGGTAAGGATCCTCCCCTCGCATGGCAGTTTCGATGTTTTACGGGCCGCCGCTTTGGCGAAAGCGCTTCGCGAGGATCGCATAGTGTTGGCCCATGCTTTCTTGTTCATCGGTAGCGCTTACGCGTATTTGGCCACCAGGGGACGGTCCGGGATTACTTTGGTAAGCTCGGCGCGTAACTGCAAGAGGGAGCCTAATCCCATCCGCCGATCCATAATGCGGAGGGCCTTTCGCGCATCGTCGGCGGTGATTTGCAACTCTCGCGAAATGGCCGCCTTTGCCGGGCGGCACTATGGCTTACCGGGGAGTCTTGCGACCGTTGTCTACAATGGTGTGGATACCGACCGGTTCGTTCCGGCGCGGCAAGTTTCCGAGGGGCGGCGGGTGGGGACGGTAGGGCGGATCGAAGAGCAGAAGAATCTCGACATGTTCATGGAAGTCGCGGCTAGCTTGGTGAGCGAAGAGGCAGGGGCTGTTTTCGAAATCGTTGGAGAAGGTTCGCTGCGTTCTTACTATGAAACCAAGGCTTCTACGCTCGGGCTTGGCGGTAGCGTTTGCTTTCGGGGAACCACAGCGGACATCCCTTCGTTCCTGGCCTCGCTCAACCAGTTTTGGCTGACATCGAAATGGGAGGGGACTCCGAACGTGGTGCTCGAAGCGATGGCGGCCGGAGTTCCGGTATTGGCGACATCGGTAGGAGGGGTTCCGGAAATAGTCGAAGACGGAGGCTGCGGATACTTGTTTGAGCCGGGAGATAGCGAAGGGTTCTCCCGTGCGGCGCTGGCGGTGCTGGGCGACAGCGAGCTTCGGAGCCGCTTGGGCGAACGCGGGCGCGAGCTGGCGCTTGAACGGTTCTCGTTGGCGGCCATGGTTTCCGCGACGGAAAAAGTTTATGAGTCGGTGCTTTCAGCCGGCCTTAGGCGTTGGTAGTCGAAGTGCGTGCAGAGATTCCCAGGGATTCTTGCCCGGCTGACGCCGGGGTACCGAGCGGATTGGCGGCTGCTGGGCCTTGCGCTTAGCCGCGTATGTGAGTTTACGGAGTCGGAAATGGCGGAAAAGTTACGAGTGTCGGTGTTGATACCGGTGTATAATGAGGTCGACACGCTCGAGACGGTTATAGAGAAGGTCCGGGCGGTGCCGCTGGAGACTCAGATCATATTGGTCGACGATTACTCGGTTGACGGTACCCGTACTTTGCTG
>JAJRWY010000249.1 GCA_024276575.1 Candidatus Binatota bacterium | reverse complement strand
GCTGCAGACGATGGCAGATGTCGTTGCCCGGGGTTTCGACTTCCTGGCCTTGGCGCGGCCCTTGATCATGGAGCCGGACTTGGTGAACAAGTTCGAAAGCGGTGCATCGACGCAGGCGCTATGCCGGCCCTGCAACAAGTGCCTAGCCTCGGTGGCCAAAGGCCCTGTGCGTTGCGATCTCGCAGCGGGCGCTTGATGCGAGGACATAGGAGCCGCACGGTATGAATTAGGCGTGCCGATTCGCCGCTGTGGGTCGGGATTCAGGTGGGTGGCGACGGTCCCGGGAACGGGGCCAATTTGGTCATTATCTCGTCTTCGGGCAGACCCATGGCGCGGAGAAGTCCGGCGTAGTTCTCGCGTACCTCGCTGTAGTACGGGTGCCGGTAGCCAGAGACTTCTTCGGACTGCTGAAGAATCCGCACCGCTTCGCGCATGAGCGGCTCGGCCTCCGTGAGCCGTTTGGTGACCTGAAGCAATTGCGCAAGATTGTTCAGCATGGTGGCAACGCTGGGATGAGCATTGCCGTAGGAAGCGCGATCGATCTCGAGGGCCTCGCGCATAAGCGGTTCGGCCTCATCGATCCGATCGGTGACCTGAAGCAGTTGGGCGAGATTGTTCAGCGTGGTAGCGACTCTAGGATGAGCATTGCCGTAGGAAGCGCGATCAATCTCGAGGGCCTCGCGCATAAGCGGCTCGGCCTCCGTGAGTCGATCGGTGTCCTGAAGCAATTGCGCGAGATTGTTCAGGCGGGTGGCAACGCTGGGATGCGCATTGCCGTAGGAAGCGCGATCGATCTCGAGGGCCTCGCGCAAGAGCGGCTCGGCCTCTGCGAGCCGATCGGTGACCCGAAGCAACCCCGCGAGATTACTCAGCATAGCGGCGACGCGGGGATGAGCATTGCCGTAGGAAGCGCGATCGATCTCGAGAGCCTTGCGCATGAGTCGCTCGGCCTCCGTGAGTCGATCGGTGTCCTGAAGCAATTGCGCGAGATTGTTCAGGCGGACGGCGACTATGGGATGATCGTCGCCGTAGGAAGCGCGATCGATCTCGAGAGCCTCGCGCATGAGCGGCTCGGCCTCCGCGAGCCGATGGGTGTCTTGAAGCAAGCTTGCGAGGTTGTTTGAAACAACCGGCCGCCAGCGGGATCCGGATGGGAGTTCCGCTTCCGCTGTCCGCAGTTGATCTTCGGCTTCTTTCCATCGAGCCAAGTCGTACAAAACGGTAGCGATGCTGACGCGGAGACCAATGCGCTCTTCAGGATCGGCGATCTCACTAAGATGATCGCGAAGGAAAGCAAGTTTCGTCTCCGAAAAGGTCTTGTAGGTAAGAGTATCGCTCATGGTTATCAACCGTTCGGCGAATGCCTCCAGGTGCCCGGAGCGGTGCCGGTCCCAGCACGCGATCATGTCGTCAATCTCGGCGAGATAGTCCGTGGAGGCCTCGGCGTGATCGACGATCCAACGTCCGAGCGGGTCGAGTGTTAAACTTCGAGCCTCGCGGACGTAGCCGGAAGCAGTGGTCTCGTCGCCTTCGCCGGCGTAGAGGGTGGCCAAGTTGAGCTTGGCACGAGCACGTTCCACTTCGTCTCCCACTTCGCTGAGATGATCGAGTATGGCTTGCGCGTCCGCACGTGCGCCGGCATGGCCCAGCCGCTCCCGCAACTCGGCCCGCTTCGCGTTTCGTTCCTCCTGTGAGGGATAAAAGAGCGTAAAGAAATCGAGCAGGTAGGGGATCCGTTTACGGACTCCGCGAGAGAGGTTCATGCCCAGCCAGATGTCGAAAAACCCTTCCCGGATGTTGTAAAGGCGCCGACGCTGGTCTTTGGGGTGAGGTGTAGCGCGGATGTAACGGGCATCGGCGAGCCGCTTCAACAGCGCCGAGGTCTGCGGCTGACTCATACGCATCTGCTCCGCGATGGAGGCCGGCGTCTTTTCCCGATCGCGCATGCCGGCCATGGTTTCCAGGACAGCGCGCTCTTGCGGCGGAAGATCCTTCAGACGGCTCTGATAAAAGGGACTGATGCGATCGAGGAGGATCTCGAACTGCTGCTGAACCTCGGTGATCGAGTCGTTGGCGATCAACTCATAAAGCATGACGGTCAAGCGCGGATTCCCACCGGTCATCCGGTAAAGCGCCAGCAGCTTGGGTCGCAAGTCCTCGAACTCGGCAAGGAGAGCTTGATTTTTATCCCATTCGAGATTCAGACGGATCAGTTCGAGGGTTTCTCCCTCGCTCAGATTGTCGAGGATCTGAGTGTCGAAGAAGTCGAAGAAAGGGGCATCGACGCTGCTGATGGCCGCAAAGTGAAGAGGCGCGGTGGCCATGAGGAGGCAGCGGTTTTCATCCATGAAAAACTTGCGCAGCGCCGCCAGGTCATTCTTGTTCTTGATCTGCCGCGTGAAAAGTTCGTTGAGGTTCTCGAGCATTACCAAGACGCTACGTTTTTCTCGCTTGTTGCTACGCCGAATTTCAGGGATGAGCCGGTCCGCGATGACGTCATTGTCTTCCTCGGTGTGCAATTGCTCGTAGAGTTCTGCCCACCGAGGCTCCTCGGGAAGGGCGTCACGTAGAAGTTCGCAAAGCCGCAGGAGGAAATCGGCAAAGGAAAGCACACGATGCGACTCCTCCGGAAAGCGTGCCACTACATAATGAGCCGAGAGTTCTTCGTTGCCGGCGATCTCATCCGCTAGCAGCGACAGTAAATGGGTCTTACCGATTCCCCGGGGACCGATGAAGAGAAAGTGATGCTTGGACCTCCGGGTCATCGAACCACGTAGCACTTCGAGAGTGTCGGCAACCAATTGCCGGCGCGCAACCGTGATGGAGCGGCGGTGTTCCGCGCTGCTGAGATTCGCTCGGTAAAGGCCGAGATGGGATGTGGCTTCAGGCATAGTACTTCTTCCACCAGGCTTTCAGTATTCCGCTTGCGAAGTCGTAGTGATTCACCGTGATCTCGCTTACATAGAAATCGTTTTCGAGGTCGCGGAGAAGTTGGTTGAATTGTTGTTTGCGCCGATGCGCCGGAGTGTCGAGACCTTCTTCGTTGAGAATCCTTTCGAACTCCTGGAAAAGGCGGTTGCGGTTCAGGCCGTTGCGGCTCAAGCTGAGCTGACTCAGTAGGCAGTGAGCCGCTGTCCGCTGGGGTAATTCGTAGTACCGAGCGATTCGCGAATAGTAGTGCTGCAATTTGTCGCGTGCAGCGTTGCTGATGACAAGATCATCGAAGGCGACATCTACGTCGTTGGCGGTCAAGCGTAACTTGTACCGCTTCCAGTGGCGGTACAGATCCTGTGTGACCATCTGCATGAACAGCGGGATAGGGCGGCCCAGATGTTCGAGGAAGCGTTCTGGAACGTTGTCGTCGAACTGAACGTCGCGACCGCTAAGCATGGAGCGCACGAAGTCTTTCACATCCTCATCGCGCAAAACCGGGAGCGACACATCCTCGAAGTCATTGATGAGATCGACCATTTGCATCGCATCAAGGGTGCCGGATAGGTTGACCGAACCTCCCACCAGCCAGCGCACCTTGTCGTGTTTAGGTTGGGGATCCTGGCGCTGTGCGCGGAACCAAGCCAGGAACTCGCGGAGCAGGTTTTTATCTTCGGCCCCCAGGTTGAGGATCATGTCCGGAAGCTCGTCGACTATCAGCAGAACCGCTGTGTTGTGGTGCCTAATCTGCTCAAGGAACTTGGCGCCATGTCTCTTCCAGTTGGCCTTCCAGTCCGGATCGTTCTCACGTAGCGCTATCTTGAACTCCGAGAAGCTAAACTCCTCGATCCTTCCGAGGGTCTTCGTGATAAGCCCCCAACTCGTCCCGAGGGTGTCTCTAAAGATCTTCGGGTGTTCGTCGTAGAAGCGAGAGAGTAACGCTGCGAAAAAGTCAGCGGGATGGGCGAGGTCCTGGACGTTTTCGTAGATTACCGAGTAGCTGTCTCGGGGAAGCGTGCGTAGGTGATCCATGACGCTGGTTTTGCCGGTTCGGCGTGGGGCCGTGAGCAGCACATGTTTTGATTGGAGCGTTTCCCATAGCTGATCGAGGAACTGGTCGCGGTAGCGGAGGTCGGCCGCATCAATAGGAGAACCGGTATAGAATTCAGGGACTTCGTGCATATTATGCATAACGTATCTGTTTTACAACTTTATTGTCGGGCATATTACAATAGATGCCGGGCGGTTGTAAAGCAGTGTTGTTGTATATTATCGGGGGTTGGGCGGCGGTTACGTATTGCCAAGCGCCCACAGGGATCCTACGGCAATGCTCGCTCCATGCTCCCAGCGATCCCCCGAATGGGATCATATAGAAAGCCTATATTGACACGGCTCGGGCGGGGCGGTAGCGGCAGGTTAGGAGTAATGACATGGCGAAATACACACCTGCTGTAGACATGGGCCTCGACCGTCTTTCGGAGATGGCGCGGGGCAATTTCGATCTTGCATGGATGGACTCCAACCCGCAGGGTTGGGGCCACGAGTCCAAACCCGGCCCCGCCGGCCTTGGCCTGGTGCAGATAGAGACCGGGCATTACGCAAAGATCCCGGAAACGGGTTCCAGCCACGGCAGCATGGCGCCGCGCGGTTGTTTCGTTCCTGAGGATACTCCGTCGCTGGGTATCTACGATATGAACGACAAGGGCGAGGTGTGGTCGGACAACGCCGCCAAGCTCTACGACGAGGCGGTAACCCGGCAGTGGAACTCCGCCACCGATGTCCCTTGGCACAAGCTGGAGAAGCTTCCCGACGAAATTGAAAAGGCCGTGTGCCAGATGTGCACGGGCTTGACCGAAGTGGAATTCGTGGCGGGTGACATGCCCGCCAAGTGGATGTGCCACATCAACCATGACTTTCACGAGATCAAGCTGTTCTTGGCCACGCAGATCATGGACGAAGCTCGCCATATGGACGTGTTTCGCAAGCGCGCCCTTGCCAACGGCGGTGGACTGTTGATGGCTTCGCCTTCACAAGAGGAACTGCTCGCGGCCATTTTGCAGGCTCCCAATTACACGACGGCTTCGGCACTGATGCACATTTTCGGCGAAGGTTTCGTGCTTACCTTGTTTCGCACGGGCGAGTTCCTGGCGCCCACCGAAGTCGAGAAGACGATCTTCAGGCTGTGCATGCAGGACGAGGCTCGCCATGTCGCCTACGGGGTGAAACACCTGAAGTATTTTCTCGAACGCTATCCTGAACGGGTCGAGGAGATCCACAGCATCCTCGATGCCGGCGAGCAAGCCATCTTTGCGCTCACTTTGGAACCGCAGACCATAGAGCCGCGGGCGATTCTGGCGGGCAACGGGATGGAGAACATCCAGGAAGGGATGATGAAGCTTGCCTTTTTGTACAACAAGCAGGTCAAGGAGTACTTGCACAGGCTCAAGGTCGCTGGAATCGAGCGTGAACCGAGAATGCGCATCCCCAAGGAACTGCCGATAGGCGAACTCGCGGCTTAGGGGGAAAACGATGGCTACGGGAACGATCTTCCCGTCCGAGCAGTGGTTTGCCGAACTGGCGCGGATCATGAAAGAGAACGAGGGATCCTACCGGGAACTGGGGGCGATGGACTGCACCATGGTGGTCAAGGTGGACGACTGCCTGCACGAAATCGTCTTCGAAGGGTTCGGCGTCAAGTCGATCCGCAAGCTTGATTCTTTGGACCAGGCGCTACCGGAACATTTCGTGGTGGAAGGCCCGCTGTCGGCTTGGCGCGAGATGATCGAGAATATCCGCGCCAACGGTGCACCCGATCTGCAGCACACGCTCAACTACCTGACTTTCCCCGACGATCCGTTGCTGGTCACCGGTCCCGACCAACTCGATATCGACGGTTTTTACCGTTTCAATGAGAGCCTACAGCGCTTTTTCAATGGGGCGGCGGCGGTGGCGACAGCTTACGCCGGCTGACGCGGCGGTAGTCTGAAACAAACGGGTCCGCGCACTTCGTCGGTGGCTGTATGTCGTCGTCTGTCTTGCTGGCTTCGGCATGGGTGGCTAGTGTGTAAATGCCGGTCAAGGGGGAGTTCATTCTAGTCGCAACTCTCAGCCGATGCATTGAGTATGTTTTTGTACGATCGTTACCCGCAGTGTCGATCTGTTGCCTCGTGGCAGCGGCGGGTGCTGGTTTTGTCGCTGCTACCGGCGCTGCTGCTGTCGAGTGGCTTTCCTGCTCTTGCCGCGTTCGACACTCCGCAGCAGCGTTGTCGAAGCCGCATAGTAGAAGGCTCTGCCGCCGTGTTCTCGACGGTGGTTCGTACTCTCGAGCGCTGCCACGTGGCCCGGGCCAAGGGCCGCGTGGATGCCGCCGTAGACTGTTCGGATTCTTTGCAGGCTGACGGGCGCGGCCGCATAGCTCGAGCCGGGACGAAACTGCTCCGCAAAGTCGCGGGCAATCGTAGCCCCTGTCTTGGGGAAACCGTGGGCACTCCGCAGACACTGGGTTTCCAGGCCTGTCCTGCGCCTTGCTCATCGCTTTCCATGGCCGGCTACGATGATCTTGCGTCGTGTGCGGCCTGCTTGGTCGAGCAGCACGCGTCCTCGATGTTTAGGGCAGCTTTGGGTTCCGCATCCGTTCCCTTGGCCCGCGAGGAGCGTGATTGCCAGCGATCGATCGGGCGTAGTCTGGGGCGCCATGCGCGGCGGGTGCTCTCGGTACGCGGCCGGTGCCAACGGTCGGCCGAGGCTGCCGGGGTGCTCGGCTATTCTTCTTGCCTGGGAAGCGACGCCGACGGCGCGGTTGCCGCTGAGAGATCCAAAGGAGAAGCGAACATCGCCTCGCGTTGTGCGGCCGCCGACTTGAGCCTGTTGGATTCATGGAGCACTACCGGCAGCGCCGAGCTTGCCGCCGCGTTGTTCAACGATTCGCAGCAGCACGGTGACGACGTCATGGCGGCCTTGGCGCCGCAGGCCGATGCTTACGAGGTACTTGCTCCGGGTCTCCAGGCTTTGCTCGACGCCGCGGTCGCAAAGAACGGAGGCTACGGAGGTGGCACTTGGCGTGTGGAGACCGTAGGGGGGAGCCTGGTATGGGAGGGGGTGTCGGGTGAATCGGTGCGCGGCAGCGGCATCCCGATGGATGCCGGCCATAGCTATGAAGTGGCCAGCGTGACCAAGACCTTTACGGCGGCATCGATACTATTGCTGTACGAAGCCGGTTGGTTTTCTTTGGACAGCGCCATTGGCGACTTGCTGCCGGCGTCGGTGGTCGGCGGTTTGCACGTGGTCGGCGGTTTCGATTACGGCCCGCAACTGACCGTCCGCCAGCTTCTTCAGCACAGCAGTGGACTCGGCGACTACTGGGCCGACGGGCCGCTCGACGCTTGGGGCAACAATGCTTTTCTGCGCGACTTTCTGGCCAATCCGGGACGTCTGTACCAGAGTTCGGAGTTGCTCGGTTTCATCCGTGGCCTCGACCCTATCGCGGCACCTGGAGAGCTTTTCCATTACGGTGACAGCGGATATGTCGTGCTCGGGGTGCTAATGGAGCATCTGCTCGCGAAACCCTTGGCCGAAGTCTACCGGACCCTGTTGTTCAACCCCCTAGGTCCGAGCGATACTTATCTGGTTTATCGCGAGCCTCCGCCTTCGGCGGCACCGCAATCGCACCGCTACGAGGGGACTCTCGATTTGTTCGGGCGCGTCCATCAAAGCGCCGACTGGGCGGGCGGCGGCTTGGTGTCGAGCAACCGCGACTTGGCCGTGTTCATGAGGTCGCTGGCTGATGGTTCGTTGTTTGCTTCGGCGGCTACCGGCGCGCTCATGCGTACATGGATGGCCACCGGGGAGAGCGATGTAGACTACGGCCTCGGCCTGTTCCGTGTAGACTACTCGACTTCGTCTCCCCCGGGACTCGGCGAGGTTTGGGGGCACGACGGTTACGGCAACTCACTGATGTATTACTGGCCGAGCCGGGGCCTCATATTCACCGGCACTTTGAACCAGACCGAAGCCGACGTGTGGGACTTGTTCTACAAGGTGCTGCGTAGAATCGGCTGATCCGGTCCGGCCGCCTATGCGCCGCCTGGAGATCGCACGGTCCGGCTCAGCCCGTGGATCCATGCCACGGGCTCCTTGCAATTCGTTCGCGCTATTCTGATAGACTCGCAAAACAGCTTCGTGACGGCTTGGGGCGCCGCGATTGCGCGGCGCCCGCCTGCCTAGCCGGTGGCAGTACCGTGAAGGAGGGAGCCGTCCTGCTCGGATCAAGAGGTGTTAGGACCGCGAACAAACTCTGCTGTGCGCCGCCTGTTTCCGGCATTCGTTGCGGTCTACATCCTCGTCTTCGCATCCGTGGATGTGCTCGTCGACAGGCCGGATTCACCAAGCGGCGTCCATTTCGCGGTGGAGATACTGTTCCTGTTGCTCGGCGGTGCGTTGGCAATCTTCGCTTGGTTCGAGTGGCGTCGCGATCATCAGTCGCTGGAACGGATCGAGAAAGCTTTGGAGGATCAACGCGAGGAGTACCAACGCTGGCGGCGGCAGGCACAGACTTTACTGAATGGTTTGGGCCATGAGATCGATTTGCAAATGGTGCGATGGAAACTGACTCGTGCGCAACGGGAAGTAGCGCTGTTGTTGATAAAGGGTTACAGCCACAAACACATCGCGCAGGTACTCGGTAAGGACGAACGCACCGTGCGACAGCATGGCGGCGCCGTGTACAAAAAATCCGGCTTGGCCGGACGCGCCGAGCTGGCGGCCTTCTTTCTGAAAGACCTACTGCTGCCGTCCGAAAGCGACGACAGTCTTTCGCAGTAGAAGGAGATTCTTTCGTATCCATCGGCGTGCCGAGCACACCGCATGTCTGACGCGGTGCGAGCTGTCGATTCCTCCGCGTTTGTGGCGAGTTTTTCTCAACCGCTTCGAACACGCCGGCCGCATTCGCAATAATCGTTTGCACCGGTTGCCCCAGCGTTTCGCAGGGATTCCCAATCCTGGAAAGTATGGCGGCTGATTTTCTCAGTTACTGAAACGCCGTCTCCTGCGGTGACTAAACTAATGTGAAGGCGTCTACGTCGAACGACGGAGGAAGCACGTTCCGGCCGGCCACGCTCTGACTTCACTGCGGCTAAAGCTATGTCGTACGCGATAGGAAAGCCCTGATCCGCTCTTCTGAGTCATTCCTGCGGGTGGATAGGCACATTTTATGCTACGTCTTTCCACGCCTATTGCCGCGCACGCCGGTTTGGGGGATTGGGCGCCTGCGCACATGGTCTTCGACGACTGTGGGCCTCAGTCATTTTCCACAAGCGGGAAGTGTTTACGTAGACGGGAGGGTCGTAACCATGAGTTCTCGCAGCGTCAGCTTTGCAGCTTTGGTGGTATTGTTTCTCACATGCAGCGCTTGCGGCGGTGGCGGCGGCGGTGAACCCGCAGCTCCTCCACCGAGTGCGTTTGTGGGCTCCGACACTTGTGGCCAGTGCCACGAAGACATTCTCGTGCGTTGGGAGCAGTCAGGCCATCCCTACAAACTTACCAAAATCGAAGGAGTCTCTCCTGTCGATTCGTTTCCGAGTTTCTCCGAGTTTCCCAACGATCCGGTAAATCCTCCGGTGGGACTGGATTGGGCCGATATCAGCTACACCATAGGCGGTTACGGATGGAAGATGCGCTGGATCGACAATGACGGTTATATAGTGACCAGCGGCGCAGCCGGCGACCTAGTCCAGTACAACTTCGAGAACCAAACTTGGAGCACCTACCACAGCTCCGATGAACGCGGTACCAAGCCCTACGACTGCGGAAAGTGCCATACGACGGGATGGATTCCCGATACCAACCCGGATTCCGACGGCGATCTTTCGGACAATCAAGACCGGCTTTCGGGTATGTACGGGACTTTCGTCGCCGGTGGTATTCATTGTGAAGAGTGTCACGGCGCGGGCGAAGCCCATGTGGACGACCCCTTCCTGGTAAACGAGCAAGTCGATAGCAGTTCCGCGGCCTGCGGGCGCTGCCACACTCGCGACAGCCAGAACCGCGTTGCAGCCAAAGGCGGATTCATCCGCCACCATGAACAATACGATGAGTGGTTGCATTCACCGCATAACACGCCGGCATCCGGATGTAACGATTGCCACGATCCCCACTCTTCGGTGAAGTTCGACGTGGTTGCTGCGGGTGAAGGCGTAAGCAGGCAGTGCGAGGACTGTCATGCCAACATGACGGTTCGCCACGACCCGGAGGCAACATGCGTTGACTGCCACATGCCGAAAGCCGCCAAGAGTGCGATCGCTGTCAACGAGTATATGGGCGACATCAGGACTCATATAGTTGCGATCAATACCGACGCTGTCGGCAAGGCTGACGGGATGTTCGATGCCTCGGGTGCGTTCGTCGAAGAGGACGTGAACGGAGCCGGGCAGGTGAGTTTGGATTTTGCCTGCTATGGCTGCCACACCGACGAATCCGGGGTCGGTGGCCTCTACTCGCAAAAGACTTTGCAGGAACTCTCGCAGCGGGCCGTAGGCATCCATGCTCCCTTGCCTGAACTTGCCTTCGTCGGTTCAGAAACTTGCGGAGACTGTCACAGCGATCAATACGATGCCTGGGCTGACTCTGGCCACCCCTACAAGCTTACGAAGATTCTCGGACAAGCTCCTGTGGATTTGTTCCCGGTGTTTTCCGGCTATCCCAACGATCCGGTCGATCCGCCTTCGGGCCTGGGATGGGGGGACGTGAGTTACACTATTGGTGGCTATGGATGGAAGATGCGTTGGATGGATGCCGACGGATACATCGTCACCAGTGGCGCCGCCGGAGACTTGGTTCAATACAACTTCGAAGACCAGAGTTGGTCCACCTACCACACTTCGGATGAGCCGGGCACCAAACCCTACACCTGCGGCGGTTGCCACACGACGGGATGGACGGCTGACGACGACGCCGATATCGACGGCGATCTCTCGGACAATCAAGACGGGCTTCCGGGCATACACGGGACCTTTTTCGCCGGCGGCGTACACTGTGAGCAGTGCCATGGCATGGGAAGCCGCCACGCTTACAGCCCGACGCAATACGCGCTCGAACTCGACCGCGCCTCGGCACCCTGCGGCAACTGCCATACGCGTGATAGCGAGAATCGTATAGCGGCCAAGGGCGGATTCATCCGCCATCATGAGCAGTATGATGAATGGCTGCACTCACCGCATAACACGGCTGGTTCCGGCTGTAACGACTGCCATGATCCTCACGCGTCCGTAAAATACGACGCCGACGCGGTTGGGCAAGGCATGTTGCTCAGTTGTGAAGATTGCCACCGCGAGATCACTTATATCAAACACGATGACTCTGCGGACTGCGTCGACTGCCACATGCCCAAGGCCACCAAGAGTGCGATCGCGGTCAATGCGTACACCGGGGATATCCGGACTCACATCTGGGCGATCAATACCGATGCCGTGGGTAAGGCCGATGGTATGTTCGACGCCGGCGGCGGGCTTGTCCTCGAGGATCTTCTGGGAATGTCCCGGGTGACTCTGGATTTCGCGTGTTACGCTTGCCACCGGGATGCTAGCGGAGAAGGCGGAAGCGCTTCATCGAAGTCGCTGCAGGAGCTGTCCGCTTACGCCGTCGGTATGCATAGGCCGTGACTCAGGCCGGTTTGCGGTCTGCCCTGCGTTGCGAGTTGTGCCCATGCGGCTCGTAACGCTTCGGGCCGGATGCCGGCGGAACCGGGTGCCGGCGCAATCGGTGGGGTGAAAGCGGGCAGCACCATGGGCGCGGTGGGCGGCCGCGGGTGGCGAGGGAAGGCACATGTTGATCCAGCGAGGAAGGGGCCATGAGAGATGCTGAGGCCGGAAGCGGTGGACAAAGAGCGGCTTGCAAGAAGCGAAGGGCAGCGCGGCGGCGGATGCTCAGAAATCCGGATTCTTCGCTCCAGTACTTGATCACTGCAGCTTCACGTCGTTTCCCAGGTGCTGTTACAAGCGTAGCGGCGACAGTATTGCTGCTCGCGGTTTCTGTCTTGTCGGCGGGATCTTGCGCGAAGACCACGCGTAGGATCGCGGCTCCGCCGGCAATTGCAGGGGCGACTTTCGCCGGGAGCGAGTCGTGTGCGGATTGCCATGACGAGCAGAGCGAGAGTTTCGCCGCTGCTACTCATTCCATCTTGGGTGGCAGCGATGCGGAGGCTGGGGATCTGGCCTGTGAATCGTGCCACGGTGCCGGCAGCCTGCATGTCGAGTCCGGCGGTGAGAGCGATCTCATAATAAACCCACGCAAGTCTCCCCGGGTTTGCTTTGCATGCCACCTCGATAAGCGTGCGGAGTTTTCGCTGCCTTATTCCCACCCTGTCGGCAGCGGGCCACTGGGGCTGGGGCGCAGTAGAATCAGTTGTTCTGATTGCCACCAGCCGCACTCTCCCGCGTCTTTGGCCTGGGGAGCGGAAAGCTTGAGAACGCGCAATGACGCTTGCCTGGATTGCCACCCGGCCCAGCGCGGCCCTTTCGTTTTTGAACACGAGGCGTTGCGTGACGGCTGTACCGTTTGTCATGAAGCTCATGGCTCGGTCAACGACAAACTGCTTACGGAGCGAAACTCCGCCTTGTGTTTGAAATGCCACAGCCAGCAGCAATCGCTGTCCGGTGATCGCTTGGTCATAGGCGGTCGCGGGCACAACTCGGAACTGTCGCGCGGCACCTGCTTCAGTGCAGGTTGCCACGAGGCGGTTCATGGGTCGCAGGTAAACTCGTCGTTGCTCTACTGACGAGCTTCGGGTTACGGGGAGGTGAAGGATATGACGCGCACGAGCAGAGGTCTAGGACGATTCACGGTGCGCGAAGCAGCACTCGCTGTGTTCGGCTTGGGGGTATTGGTTGCCGCCGTGCTGCCGCCGAAGGCGGCGGCCGAATCGGAGACGGTTGCGTTCGAGGTCGAAGCCGCACTGGGCACCGTCTTCAGCAGCGGCGACGACGCGGCCTTTGCGCAGCGCCATGGAGTCTTGCCCGAAACGACAGGCGGCATAGAACGTCTGTATCTGGAGCGCTCCTTTGGGGACAACGGCACTTTGCGGATGGAAGGCCGCGCCATCCTCAACAACAACGATTACCTGTTGGATCTGCGCTTTGACGAAGAGGGCAAGGGTTTCGTCAGTGCCGGCTACGAATCGTTTCGCACTTGGGACGACGACAGCGGCGGCTTTTTCCCTCGCGACGGCGGTGTATTTCCCGAGTATATCGGCGACGAGCTGGAGTTGGACCGCAGCAAGGCGTGGTTACATCTGGGCTTACGGCGTCACGGCCTGCCCACGGTGGACCTGCGTTACCGCCATGAGAGCCGTGATGGAGAAAAAAGCTCTCTGGCTTGGGGAGAGACTTCGCTTACCGGGGGCTATGGTGAGCGCAGCATCGTTCCCGCCTTCCTCGACATAGACGAAAAGCGCGACATCGTAGAGGCGAGCGTGCAGCACACTGTGGCCAAGACCTTACTCGAGGGGAGAGTCCGCTACGAATCCAGCGAACTGGACAACCGGCGCAACATGCGCCGCAACTTGCAAGAGACGGGCAAGGACCGCTTCCTCAGCCAAACGGAGCGTTCCGACAGCGATCTATTACAGGCCTATGTCAGTGCCAAAAGAGCTTTCATCGACGATGCGGTAGTGCTGAGCAGCGGATACTCCTACGTGGATATACAGAGCGACGTTTCGGGGTCGCGTATTTACGGCAACGGTTTCGGCGTGGGTTTCGACAACACTTTCGCTAACCTGCAAGCACAAGAGTACGGTTTTACAAATATGTCGGGCAGCGCAGACTCGAGGCGGCATCTGGCGAACCTTAACTTGTTGGTCAAACCGCTGGAGGACCTCAGGGTTACCACTGCTCTGGAGTTCGAAAACGAAAGTTACGACAGTGCGACGGTATTTACGCGCACGGGGCTAGAGCCCGGCACCGATCCGGTGGTGCTAGAGACCGGCGCGGCGGCGATGAGCGAGTTGGACCGGCAGACTTTGAGCGAAAGCATGGAGCTGCGCTACTTAGGTTTCGACCAAGTAATAGTCTACGCCAAAGCCGATTGGGAACAGAGAGATTCGGATCTTGCCGAAACCCAGAGCCTGGGAGGGTCCTTGGACTTGTTTCGCGATACCGGAACGGATCGCAACTCGCAAAAATATGTAGTCGGGGCGACTTACTATCCTTTTCGGCGGATGAACTTCTCGGCGCGCTATTACTACCGCAAGCGGGAGAACGACTACCGGCATCGCAGCGATTCCACCGACAATCTTCTCGGCGGCGACCGCTATCCCGCGTTCATTGTCTCCGACAGCCTCGAGAGCAACGGGGTCGATGTACGTGCGACCTGGCGTGTAGTTTCAGGTCTCAGACTCACGGCGCGCTATGATCTTGAGACCACCACTATCGACAGCAAGGGCGGAGAGCTTGCCGAAATCGAAAGCTCGCAAAGTGACAGCCAGCTACTCGGCGCCACTCTCACCTGGACGCCGCTGAGTTACTTCTACATGCAGGCCGACGGAGCCTATGCCGACATCGAGACCGACGTACCCGCCGATCAACTGGAAGGCGATGTGGGGCGCCTGGTCACGGATTTCTCCAGCGACTACTGGAACGCCAATCTGTCGGCTGCGCTGGCCGTGGATGACGACACTGATCTGCAGGCGCGTTATTACTTCTTCGAGGCCGGCAACTACCGGAACAACTCCGGGGCCAGCCAGCCTTTCGGCTCGGATAGCAAGGAAAGCGGAGTCAGCGTGGCCATTAATCGGCGATTGTCACAGAGCACGAGTTTCAAGCTTAGATACGGATACTTCAAACGCGATGACTACGAGAGCGGGCGCAATAACGACTACGATGCGCACCTGCTCTCGGGGAGATTCGACCTGGTCTTCTAAATCCTTCGAAATCTTTCCTCGCTGACTTGCTCGCCGTCCTCGCTGTGCTCGTCGAGCCACTCGAGTACTCGTGCGAGGCTCGCAGTGGCCAGGCAGATGCTGCTGTCGGCTGCGCCGTAGTAAAGGCGGAGTTCGTCGCCGGCCAAAGTCCAGCCGCAGGGGAACACTACATTGGATACGTCGCCGTAGCGTTCGTAGCTTTCCACCGGAGCGAAGGCCCATTGACGTGCCCGTTTGAGAACGCGGCAGGGATTGTTGCGGTCCAGCAACGCCAGCCCGAGGCGGTAAAGGCAAGCTCCTACGGTTGTGCGTACGCCGTGATACATGAGCAGCCAGCCGTGCTCGGTAAGCAGCGGAGGGGGCGAGAGGCCGATCTTACTTGCGTCCCAATAACCCCCCTCCCTTGCGCGTAGCAGCATCCGGTGTCCACCCCAGTGTACGAGGTCGGGAGAGAAAGAGATCCAGATGTGGGCACCGAACGCTTGCATTGCGGGAACCGGCCGGTGGATAAGCGCCCAGCCTTGCTCGAAGCGAAGCGGAAACAATGCTGCATCCTTGTTTTCCGGAGGCAGCATGGGGCCAAGGCGATCTAAATTGCGAAAGTCAGTGGTAGCCGCCAGCGAAACCATCGGGCCGCCGCCTGAGTAAGCAGTGTAAGCGACGATCCAACGCTTCTGATCTTCCAGGTAGCTTATACGTGGATCCTCTATCCCCCAGACCTCTTCGGGATGCGTGGCGGGGCTTGCTTGCAAGGTCGGGGACCGGTCGATTCGCCAAGCGCGGACACCGTCCCGGCTACGCGCCACGGTCAGATGCGACAGCCCGCTGCGGTCTTCAACCCGCAGTAGCAACAAGGTCTCTCCGTCAACGAGTGCGGCTCCCGCGTTGAACACAGAGTTGGCTGCATAGGGTAGATCGGCGGCGCTGAGAATCGGATTGGTGCGGTGGCGCTCGAACAGTTCCTGGTTAGCTTCACTCGCCATGGTCAAAGCTCCATAGGCAGCACCACCGGGGTGCCTGACTCCCAGGCTTCGTGCGCGACATCATAGGCCTCGGTGTAGTGCCGGGCGACGATCTCCCAGCTTACGACTTCTTCGAGATAACGGTGCAGATTCTCGGCAAGCTTAGCTCGAAGATTTTCGTCGGTGGCCAAGCGGATGACTTTCTCGCGCAGCATCTTACGATTGGTAAACAGCAGGCCACCTTCGCTCTCCAAGGTCTGTGAGGTCAAGCCTTCCATCGGGGCAGTGGTGATGAACGGCTTGTTCAAAGCGATAATGCGCGCCAGCGTTCCAGATTGTGTTTCATCTATCGAGGGCAGGACGATGAAATCGCAAATCGCCATCATCTTGTAATACAGGTCGCCGCGAGGGACGAATTCGTAGTAGTGGGCGATGCCCTTTTTTTCCAGAATCCGGACGTGATTCTTCCAGGTGTGATAATCCCCCGCGTGGTTGGGGTCGCGCATGGCCCCGGCTGCAAGCAGGGTCCATGCCTGGCCGGTCCGGTTCCGTATTTCGGAGCAAACCTCCTCCCATAGGTCGAGCAGTACGTCCCAACGCTTGTTTGACTGAATCCATCCGATCATGCCGACGACGTGTTGCGAGAAGCCCGGGACTTTGTCGAGGCCGAGTTCTTGTTTTAGCGCGGGAATCTCAGCGGGACTCCAGAACCGGTCCGGACGTGCTCCGTGTGGTACTACCATCACGTTGCGAGGTGTCGGCCATCCACGGCCGGGGAAACTCCAGTCGAGGCGCCATTTCTGGTATGCGCACTTTAGCAACACCAACTCGGCGCTGCGGAACAGACGGCGAAGGAAGCTTGCTTCGGAGTCTCGTAACCTACCGTGGACGGTGTGGGGCTCGACGACTGTGGGAAACTCGATGGCGTCGAGTAAGTCGAGGAATCCCTCGTTGGCATCTCCGATGCCGTAGTCGCCAACGTGCTCGTAGAGGCCGTACTCGTGCTGTATATGCACGGCATAGGGCTTGAGTTCATTGATCACCCGGGCGGTTTGCTTCCACCAATCCGGACGGCTGGGATCGATTACGGGGATCACCCCTTCGCCTCTGCCGTCAGTGTGGCTTACCACCAGAATCTCCCGCTTCGGGTTGGCTCGCGCGATGAACTCACGCGCTTCTTCGCAGAAAGTCGCGATGCCGCAACGCCGTGGTGGGTAGGAGCTGACGAGGACGATGGGGCGCTTCATATCGCTCGAGCCTCGCCGCCGCCGGCTTGCAATCGTGATCGTAGCGACGCCGTGTCTTTGGTCCAGCCGACATGCCCGGCGGCTTGAAGGGTGTGAATCTGCAAGAGGGAGTTGAGCCAGGCCAAGGTCGACTCCGCGCCCTGATTACCGCTGACGCCGGTCGGCCTTAGTCCGTCGCGGCACCCCTTCGTGCGATGGTCGAAAAGACCCTGGCCGATGTCGTTCTGGCCGAGAAACCAGTGAAACGCCGACAGGGCGTGTTCGATCCACACCCGGTCCCCGGAGGCGCGAAACGCCGCTGAGCAAGCCCCGATGCTGGCGTCGGCCTCTATCGGCTGCTGGTCGAAGCGAGCGCGTTGCTTGCCGCAGCGATACCAACCTTGGTTTCCTATGGGCGAGAAGTGACCGTCGATGCTTTGCTGTTCCATCAGCCACGCGAGCGCGCCAAGACCCAGGGAGACGGTGTCGCTGTCGCCGGTGCCGAGGCCGGCTTCGATCAACGCTTGTGGAAGGCGCGCGTTGGCATAGGTAAGGGTCTGCTCCGGCCACGGCCATTCGCCGTCCTCCGATACGGAGAGAAAAGCGCTTGCGAGCCGGTCGCTGAGAAGTTTACGCATGCGTTTGGCTACGGTGTCACCGCTTAAGCGTTGCAGGTAAGCGGAGAGTCCCAGCAGGGCGAAGGACATCGGACGCAAGTGGGGGATCTCTTCCATGGCCGGGAGCGCTTGGTATAGGAGGTCCTGTGAGATGGTGCGTAGGGAGTCGTCGGGAAGCTCCGCGACGGCGACGCCCAGTGCCCAGATCGCGCGGCCATGGCTGTCGGCGGAGCCCTGATCTTCGTTCCACCGGCGGTCGTAACCCATGAAGTTGCGAAACATTCCACGCTTCGGGTTGAATGCGTGGCGAAGGAAAGCCAAATAGCGTATCGCGAGTTCTAGCAACTCGTCGCCTCCGGTCACATGTGAGGCTGCTGTGCAAGCGACGATCAAAGCTCTAGCGTTGTCGTCGGTACAGTATCCGTGCTTTCGGTCGGGCACATGGTAGCTCGCATGTTGCAGAATACCGGTGTCGTCGGTCAGCCGTCGCAGGTGTGAGAGGTCGATCTCCGGCAAGGCTGCGAGACGGTCTCGTGAGGTCATGGCCCGGAATGACCTCGGCGCTAGCAGGCGCCGCCGTTGCACCTGTGCGAACAGATCGAGGTACTTAGCGCCGACTTCCTTCCACACCGCGTTTCGTGAGAACGTGTAAGCCCGTTTACGCAGCGCATGCCGCAAGGTCTCGTTGTCGAGTAATTCCAATACCGCGTGGGCGATTTCGGAGGGGGCACCGAACGATACCAAGCGGCCGCGATCTTCTCCGAGCATTTCGACCGCGTGCCAATAGGGAGTCGAGACGACCGCTTTGCCGGCACCCATCGCGTAGGCGAGTGTCCCAGAAACGATCTGCTCCTCGTTCAGATAGGGGGTCACATAGATGTCGGCACAGCCGAGAAACTCCCCGAGTTCGGCTAGGTCGACGTACCTATCGTGGAATACGACGCGGTCGTCGACGCCGAGTTCGCGGGCCAACTGCTGCAATCCGTGGCGGTACGATTCTCCTGAACTCTTGCGCACGTGGGGATGGGTGGCGCCGAGTACTATATAGACGACCTCCGGATGTTTCGCGGCGATTTCCGGGAGTGCCCGGATCACGTTCTCGATGCCCTTGTTCGGCGAGAGCAGGCCGAAGGTCAAGATGACCTTTCGACCTTCTACGCCGAACTGGTCCTTGTAGAAGTTCGGATCCATGAACGGCATATCCGGAATTCCGTGAGGGATTACGGCGATGTGCCCTTCCTTTATGCCGAAGACGTCGGCCAGAAAGCGTTTGCCGGTGTCGCTCATTACCACCAAGCGGTCGGAAGCGTCGGCTAGATCCTTGATCACCGACAGTTGGGCCTTGCTCGGTTCTTTGAGAACTGTGTGTAAGGTCGTGACCACCGGCATTCGGAGCTGGCCGATCAGCTTGAGAACATGGGCGCCTGCCTGTCCGCCAAAAATTCCGAACTCATGCTGTAGCGATACCAGATCGGTGCGGTTGGTATTGAGATGGTCGGCCGCGACCCGGTACTCGGCGAGTTCATTCTGTCCGATCTCGAACTCTACGTTCTTCGGGTAGGCGTAGCCGGACAGGGTATCGTTTAGCGCGACGACCCCGAGACGAAGCTTCCTGTCGGCGAGTGCGAGTCCGGCGGCGAGATCAGCCGTGAAAGTCGCAATGCCGCAGCGCCTCGGCACGTAGGTACCGATCAATGCGATACTACGAAGTGATTGATGGCTGCCCAAGCCCTGGCTGGCCGGGGCTTGGGCACTCGCCGAATGCCGGGTCCAGAATGGTGCTGTTTGGTCGCGATTATCCGTCATGGAGGCTGCCCTCTGCCATGGCGTTGCCGGACTCCATTCCATGAGGCTCGCGAAGTCTTGATTCGTTTCCAGTTTGCTCGCGCGTTGTAGCGTTCTTTGAATAAGTCGCCGGCGTGGCCGAGGACTTCGCGGCCCTGTTCGCTATCTATGCGGCAATGAAACCGTGGGGAAAGATAATACCGCCTCACGCGCCGTCAAGTCCGGGCGACGCGGATCATGAGGTTTCGGCCTTCACCGAGTAACCGGGGTACGGGAGCGCCGTCTGCGAGGGCTCGCCATATTCGGTACAGCCGTAGATTTGCGCCCTCCGTAGCGCAGCGGCGAATTGGCGTGCCGGAGTTTCTGCTGCGCAGACTCTTAGCTGCCGGTGAAGGGTTGACTCCGGAGTGTACTACAGGGTGTAGAATCTTTTTCGTTCCAAAGGATACGCGAGATCGATTCGAGAATTGGTGGCGAATCTCGACACGAAAACGATATATCGACAGCAGAAGGCGCCGTGAGAAGGAATGGAGATACGAATGAGTGCCGGTTTCCTGCCGGGGGTCGCTGCGCAAGTGAAACCTCGCCTTCTCGCGGCCGTATAAGCAATTATGATGAACGATGAATCAACAATAAGAACTGTAGCGGAGAAAGGAACGGGTCCGAGTCTGCTCGCGGCTGTCGGCGCTGCCCTTGCCGCGTCCCTTTGCTGCCTTGGGCCTTTGCTGCTCGTGAGCCTGGGAGCCAGCGGTGCGTGGATCGGAAGCCTGGGCGCTTTCGCACCGTACCGTCCGGTCTTCATGGTGATGAGTGCGGGTTTTCTCGGCTTTGCCTTCTTTCGTGTTTACCGGCCGGGGTCTGCGGAGGCTTGCGACTCGGGAAGCGCCTGCGCAAGGTCTGGGGCCAAGCGGGTGACGAAAGCAAGCCTGTGGTTGGTGACGCTTCTCACTTTGGGACTCTCCGGAGTCCCGTATGTGATTGCCCGCTTGGAGACTGTGGCCCAGAGGGATGCGTCGCTTGCCGCGTCCACACTGGCCGAGGCTATGCCGCTTGCAGCGCCCTCGGCGGTTGAGCCGGAGCCGCTTGTCGTTGCAGCGAATGCCGCGCCTCTCCCGGCGCCAGTTTCCGCTGCGGCCGAGACGGCTCCTGCCACGGTGGAAACAACGACACTCAGTGTTGAGGGGATGACCTGTGTATCGTGCACTGCCACTGTAGAGAAAAGTCTTACCCGCCTGGACGGCGTGGTTGCGGCTCGTGTCACGTTTGATCCACCGCGGGCCGTGGTTGAGTTCGATCCGACCAAGCTCAGCCCGGAAGACCTTGCGAATGCGACCGGCGCCGTCGGCTATCCATCGGCAGTGGCCGACTGAGATATGAACAGTTCGATGGCAAATGCGGACTCTAGCGTAGTGGACGGAGATGAGGCCGCTCCTTCCCGTCCCGGCTCTGGCTCTTCGCCTGCGTCTTGTCCGTACTGTGGCGCAGCGGGACGCCGGGTCACGGCTGTTACCCTGCGCTCGTTACTCTCCGAGCAGGCCAATCGACGCTTGGGCGGGAGAGGCCGGTTTTTCTTTTGCAGGACCAAGGCGTGCGAGATCGTCTACTTCGATGATCAGGCCGGCGAACAGTTTCGAGCAGAAGACCTCGTGCTAACCGTGTTCCAGAAATCGACCGATCCATTACGTCTCGTTTGCTACTGCTTCGAGCATAGTGTCGCAGCGGTTGCTGATGATGCGGTTCGTAACGGAGGGTCAAGAATCGCCGGCGATATCGCGGATAAATGCCGCCGCGGTCTCGACCGTTGCGAAGAACTGAACCCGCAGGGTACATGCTGTTTGGCTAATGTTATCGGGGTAGCCAAACAGGCGATGTCCGAGGCG
>JAJRWY010000248.1 GCA_024276575.1 Candidatus Binatota bacterium | reverse complement strand
TCGAGGGCCTCAGTAGCAGCTTTACCCGGTAACGCGGCGCACGCCGGCGCAATTCGAGAAAGGCTTCGTGGCCCATCGAGCCCGAAGCTCCCGTCAGTAGTACACTTTCGACTGTCATCGTTTTGTGAGCCGCCGAGGCTAGCGGCAGCGAGAATTATCCTCAAGCAACGATCAGGAGCAGCAAGCGAGTGCGGAACAAACTCCAGCGTGTGCAACCCCGAAAACTAGGCCTTGATCAGACTATAATTCACGGCGCAAATCGCCTCCGGCTCGCGCCGGAGCACGCCATCGGCGAACGCTGCGCTCGGCCACGGCTGGCGCACTCCAGCGCGTTTTCGCTCATGAACTATTGTCCGATCAAGGCTCTAGGCAGGCCAACCGCGACGGCATCCGCGACATTGCGTGGCGCTACGCCCCGCAATGTCCTCTACCTATCACCTCTCAGCGTCTCCAGAAGTCCCCAAGCCGTCGTTTCTCGTTGACTGAAGCGCCCCGAATCCGCATCATTCCTGCAAATCCCGGCGCGAAGCCACGGCCCAAAGCCCCGGCACGCTGTCCCCGCGCGAAGTCACGGCCCAAAGCCCCGGCAGGAGTCGCGCGCAAGACACCCGAGAAGGCAGGCACGAAGATGAGTTCTACACAGGACATTTACGACGCGATCATTATCGGAGCCGGAACTTCGGGGTCCTATGTGGCGCTGGGCTTGGTGCAAGGCGGCATGAAGTGCTTGATGCTCGAAGCCGGCCACGACTTCGACAAGAACAGCTATCCACAGAGCGAACTCGACGCCAACTCGCAGTTGTTCTGGGGCGGCGGTGTAGAGCTGAACAGCAGCGCCGACATAGGTTTCCTGCGCCCCAAAGTGGTCGGCGGCGGCTCGGTGGTCAACCAAGCCTTGATGGACCGCTTCGACGACCTCGCGTTCGATAGCTGGCGGGAGGCCTCGGGAGTCGATTACTTCACCCGCGAGTACATGGAGCAGTGGTACGACAAGGCGGCCGAACAGATCAGCATACAGACCGTGCCCGAGGCCTACCGCAACGGCAACGCCGACGTGTTCCGCAACGGCTTCGAAGCCAACGGATACTGCTATGCGCCTCTGCAACGCGCGCAGAAAGACTGCGGCCATGCCCAGGGAAATTCCTGCATAGTGTGCCTGGGCGGATGCAAACGCGACAGCAAGCAGAGTACCCCGATCACCGGGCTCAAACGCGCCCGCGAAGCGGGTCTGGAACTGCGCGCCGATTTCGAAGTCGAACATATTGAGGCCCGCGATGGCGAAGTCAGAGTCGGCGGCCGCGGCCGTGACGGCTCCCCGAGCAACTACCGGGCCCGGCGCTTGGTACTCGCCGCGGGCGCAATCGGAAACTCGAAACTGCTGCTAGCCTCGGGTTTCCAGAGTAAACTGCCAGCGCTGGGGCACAACTTTCACACCCACCCCCAATACATGAACCTAGCTTTGTACGAAGAGCCGGTGGACGCTTTCAAAGGCCCCCTGCAGTCGTACAAGTCGGCCGACCATCACTTCAGGCACAGCGGCTTCAAACTGGAAAACGTATTCGCGCCGCCGGTGGCAATCGCCATGCTGATCCCCGGTTTCGGCCGCTTACATCAACGTTACATGAAAAAGATGCGCCACTTCGCCTGCATCGAGGTCGCCGTGCGCGACAGCAGCCCCGGGCGAATACGCCTCAAGCGCAACGGCGACTTGCTCATCGAGAAAACCCTGAACGACGAAGACAAGCGCCGGCGCGACAACGGGCGTGATGCGCTTCGCAACATTTTCTATGCGACCGGGGCGAGCGAGATCATCGAGGGCAACGTCGCGATCGGACTTCACTTGCAGGGAGGTTGCAACATGGGGCTGAGCGGCGGGCATTCGGTAACCGGCCCCGACTTCAAGCTGCACGGCTACGACAACATCTACACGGCTGATTCAAGCATCTTCCCCAACGCCCCGGGACTCAACCCGGCCTTCACCATCATGGCGCTGTCGATCAAAGCCGCAGCCGACATTCTCGCGGAGGAAGGCCGATGAGTTCACGCAATCTTTCAGCCGCACAACTTTCGGGACTCGTCAAAGCCGGGGACATCGTAATACCCGGCGACGCGGAGTTACCATCCTTCTCGCGTTCGGGAGCCTCCGCCCACGTCGACCGCATGTTCGACTATATGCACGACTCCGACCGCGACGGACTCAAACTGTTATTTTCTATCTTCAACGTGCTTCCCGCCTTTCTGCTACGTGGAATCTTGAAACTGAGCGAAAAGGACAAGGCGCTACCAGGCCCGCTCGGCGCCGCCGCCCGCATGATCAATGTCGGCGTCAAGGGCGTGGTGATGACGCTTTACTATTCCGATACCGACCAGGTGGGAATAAACCAAGCCATCGGGTGGGACGCCAAGTGCGACGAACTCGACCTGCCCGAAGGAGTCGAAGAAGTTGCCGCCAAGGAGGCTCCGCAAGCTCTGGCCGCCGCAGCAAGCTCGGAAGCCGAACGCGCTACCATGCTGGCACGGGCAGGCGCGGCCGCACTCTCACGCCTGAGCGTCAAGGAGCGTAGCGCCTATGTTGCTTCTTTGCGCGACATCGTCCTGCGCCGCCGCGAGCAAATCATCGACCGCATTCAAGCCGACACCGCCAAGTCGCGCTCGGACGCCTTGATGTCGGAGATCTACGGGGTGCTCGAAGCGCTGCATTGGCTCGAGAAGCGCGCGCCCAAGCTGCTGGCCGACCGCAAGCAGTACACGCCCTTGTCGATGCTGGGCAAGAGTTCCTGGACTTGGTACGAGCCGCTGGGCACCGTGCTGATCATCTCTCCTTGGAATTATCCTTTCATCCAGGCGTTGATCCCAATCGCAAGCGCACTGCTGGCCGGCAACACCGTGATCTACAAGCCTTCGGAGCACACCCCGCTCGAAGGTTTGATCGAAGAGCTGCTGGCCGAAGCCCAAGTACCGCCGAATTGGGTACGCATCGTCTACGGCGACGGCAGCACCGGCGCACAATGCGTAGCCGCGCGACCCGACAAGGTCTTCTTCACGGGCAGTACCCGCACCGGGCGCAAGATCGCCGCGCAGGCCTCGGAGCTTCTAGTCCCGGTGGAGTTGGAGTTAGGCGGTAAGGACCCGATGATAGTGTTTGCCGATGCCGACGTTCAGCGCGCTGCTGCCGGCGCTTTGTGGGGAGCGCTGACCAATACCGGACAGTCGTGCACGTCGGTAGAAAGGCTCTATGTGGAGCGGCCCATTTACGACGCCTTCAAGTCTGAACTCACACGGCAGGCCGAACGTATAGTGCAGGCCGTGGATAGTGACGGCAGCGCCGATATCGGCGAGATGACCACCGGCTTCCAAGTGGAAATCGTCGCGCGCCATCTCGAGGATGCACGCGCCAAAGGTGCGGCCGTGCTGTGCGGCGAGCAGTGGGACGGGAAGTCAAAGGCAATCCCGCCGATCGTGCTCGATCGAGTAAGCGATGACATGCTGCTAGCTGTCGAAGAAAGCTTCGGACCTTTGATACCGCTCATGCCCTTCGACGGTGAAGAAGAAGTCATCGCACGGGCCAACGACAGCGAATACGGGCTCACCGCCAGCGTATGGTCGAAAGACCTGGAGCGCGCCCGCCGGGTGGCACGCCGCCTAGCCTGCGGCGGCGTGTCGATAAACAACGTAATGCTGACCGAAGGGAATCCGGCCCTGCCTTTCGGTGGCGTCAAGAACAGTGGCTTCGGCCGCCACAAGGGTGAGCACGGCTTGCACGGTTTCTGCAATATAAAGTCCGTGCTGATCGACAAGGACAGCAACAAGATCGAAGCCAACTGGTATCCTTACACCACTGAAAAGTACCGGCTGTTCAGCGATCTGCTGACCCATCTGTTCGGCCGCAGACGCAGCGCACTGATCAAGTTCGCAGCCACTGGAATGAAACTCGAGAAGTATTCCGATAAAGCCGGAAAGCGAGGACGGGAGCAATAGACCGCCGCCTCTGTAGCTATGAAGGCCCTGGACGGAGGCGGGGGATATGGCCTGAAACGCCGGCGACGCCAAGGCCAGGAGCACGAGCAAGCAGGATGACTCGCTAACGCAGCCGACACGAAAGCGAGGAGCGGTGCGCAAAGGATGGCCCGCAAATATCGTCGAGATGACGGCCGGGAGAACGGGCGAAAGGAGCGATGACAGAGGATGAGTGAGCACTGGAACTACCAGCAGCTAAAAGAGGTGCTCGCCTCCGAAGCGCTTCCTTGTATGGTCGTGGATCTCGATGTGCTCGACAAAAACACCGAACGCCTGGGACGTATCGCGGCCGAGCACAACAAAGTCATGCGCGTCGCCTCCAAGTCCGTGCGCGTCCCCGCATTGTTGAAGCGAATCTGTGAAAGCGGCGGCGAGCATTTCCGCGGCCTGATGTGCTTTTGCGTGCCCGAAGCGCGCTTGCTGGCCGAGCACGGTTTCGACGATCTGCTGGTCGCCTACCCTACCGTGCAGGAAAGCGATCTCGCCATCGCGCGCGACCTCAGCGACGAAGGCCGCAAGATCTCGTTGATGATCGACTCCGAAGATCACATCGAAAGGCTGTCCTCTTTCTGGGCCGGCAAGGGACCGGCCGGCAAGACGCTGCGCGTGTGTATAGACTTAGACATGTCCTACCGGCGCCTCGGCCGGCACCTCGGCACACAACGCTCGCCCCTGCGCAGCATCGAGGACTTCGCACGCATAGTAGATGCAGTGCTCGCCCGGCCCCAACTAAAACTCGCCGGAGTGATGGGCTACGAAGCATTGATCGCCGGGGTCGGCGACGAGAGCCCCTTCGCGCCATTGCTGAATCCCGTCAAGAAAGCATTGAAACAAAAATCGATCGAAGACGTAGCCGTCAAGCGCCGCCAAGCGGCCGCCTTACTACGCGAGCGCGAAGTCGAGTTGGAGTTTTTCAACGGCGGCGGCACCGGTTCGATCCGCAGTAGCAGCCTCGAAGATGCCGTCACCGAAGTGACCGCCGGGTCCGGCTTCCTGCAATCGCACCTTTTCGACTACTATGCCGCCAACGAGAACCAACCCGCCTTCTGTTTCGCCCTGCAAGTGACGCGGATACCGCAAGCTGACATGGCCACCTGCCAAAGCGGCGGCTTCATCGCCAGCGGGGAGGCCGGCCCCGACAAAGCTCCGGTCCCTTTTCTGCCCGAGGGCTTGAAATGCACCAAGAGCGAAGCCTTCGGTGAGGTGCAAACTCCCTTGCATGTTCCCGAAGCTCTGCGCGGACTCATCAAACCCGGAGACCCACTGTTTTTCCGTCCGGCCAAAGCCGGGGAGATAGCCGAACGTTTCAACTACTATCTGCTAAAGAGCGGCGACCGCATCGTTGACCGGGTAAAGACCTACCGCGGCCTCGGCTATGCGTTTTACTAAGCGGCGCGACGGTCGATACGCGCCGGCGGTTGGCGGTCGGCATTATTCCCGAAAGCTCTGCTGCGAGCCGCAAGCGTTTGCCAAATCGGTCCGTGCCCGGTCGCCCGCAGCGCTTGGACTCAATCTGGCAGACATTTGCGGCTCTCACGACGAGGTTTCACGAATACTGCAGGCTAAGGAACCTGCTTCATCAATCTCTTGACAACGGTTATTTTCGACATTAGTGTCGATATAAATAAACGGTGGTACTGAACGCCGACTAATAGCAACACCTTCAGAGCCCATGGCGGCAGCGTGAAGCCGTGCCGGGCGCTGCGACACGAGTACACGAGGATCCGCGATCTGAACCGATGCCGAAAGTAGTAGATAGAACCGAGCAGCGGCGCTTCATACGCGAAGCCGCCAAGACCGTTTTTGCGCGGCGGGGGATCTCCGGCACCGGCCTGTCCCATGTGGCCGCCGAGGCGGGGATGGGGCGCTCTAGCCTCTACCACTACTACAACGACAAATCCGCACTGGTTCGCGACGTTGCCCGCGACCTGTTGATCGAGGAAGAAAAACTGTTCGCCGCGGCAGCGGCCGCCGAGGGGCCGGCATCACAGAGACTCAAACTGCTGATCGTGACGCTGGCGTCGAGCTTCGACGGGTGGAAGCGTTACGGCCGCATGATACTGCAGCTTTGGGCCTCCGAAGAGCGGCGCTTCAAACCCTATTTCGCCAGACTTCGCCGCCACCTGGCCGGGCTTATCTCCCAGGGCCAAAGCAGCGGTGAGTTTATCGAAGATCTGGATCCGCAGTTGGCTGCTGCTGCAGTGATCGGACTGCTCGACGGCTTGTTGATTCAACATTACCTCGACCCCCAAGCACTGGACCACGTTGACGCGGCGGCCGAGGCCACCGCCGCCATGGTTTCGCGCATGCTCACCCGGCCGGATTCTTCGAAGCCGCGGCGGCGCAAACGAGAAGATGGCGGCAGGAGGGTCAAGACATGAGTTCTCTCGCTTTGATGCGCTGGCTTGAGAGCGCACCCGAACGTTACGACCGCGGCATGCAATGGCTTACCTTCGGGCGCGCCGATGAGATTCGTGAGGCGATTGCCGGCGAAGCGGTCAAAGCCGGCACCCGGGTGGTGGAAATCGGCTGCGGCACCGGGGCCCTGAGCGCCAAGTTACTCGCCAATGGCTGCGAAGTAACCGCCGTGGACCAGAACCCGGCAATGCTCGAGCAAGCGCGTAGCGCGCTCGCTTCGGCGTCGGCGGGAAAGATACGTTGGATCGAAGCGTCGGCGGCTGAGATCGACAGCCTCGGCGACGGCGTTTTCGACGCTGTGGCCACGGCCTTTTGCCTCTCGGAGATGTCACCCGGCGAACGCGCCTACGTACTGCGCGCGGCCGCGCGTTGCCTGCGTCCGGGTGGACGCCTGCTGATCGCCGACGAAGTGGTTCCCGACCAACGCGTACAGAAACTCGTGCACGCTCTGCTGCGCGGCCCGCAGGTGCTGCTCGGCTGGCTACTCACCGGAGCGGTGTCGACGCCGCTGGCGGGGCTGGCAGCAGAGATCGAGGCAGCCGGTTTCCGTATCGTCGGCAACCGTGGCTGGCTGGCCGGGCGCTTCCGCCTGTTCATCGCCGAAAGCAAGGGCGAGGCGCCTGCGTAACGACGGCACATGCAAGGTCGAAAGTCCGAGAGGAGCGCTGCGGCATGAGCAGCCGTTGCATCGGGCGTCAACTTCACCGGTAGCACTGCCAACACTGGCAGCGCCGACGGTGTCGGCAACACTGTGAGCGGCGGCAGCATTGGGAGGAGCCCATGGCGATTGCAACATCGACTTTCAAACACACTTCACTCGACTTCGTGCAGACAGCCTTGCGCATGCTGCCCTGGCCCACAGAGGCGGGCTTACGAAAGATCGGCAACCCCGGCCAGGAAAGCCCGGTGCTCATTACCTGCAACTACGACCTGACGGTCAGGCGTCTCACGCGTGCGATGCAGGGCCACGATGCCTGGCTGCTAGTCGCCCCCTCTTCGGGAATCAACGTGTGGTGCGCAGCATCGGGAGGGCATCTGAGCACCCACCAGGTGGTGAGCGCGCTGAAGACCTCCGGCATCAAAGAGAAGGTATCGCACAAACGCGCGATACTTCCCCAACTCGCGGCCACCGGTGTAATCGGCAGGGAGGTAGCGCGGCGTTGCGGATGGAAAGTCCGCTTCGGTCCGGTGCGCGCCGAAGACATCCCCGCCTACCTGGCTGCCGGCGGGCACAAGAGCGAAGAGATGCGGCGGGTGCGTTTCGACACCCGCGAGCGCATGGAGATGGCCGCGGCCTGGGGTTTCCCCACCGCCGCCGTGATCGCGCTGCTATTCTATTTCATCAAAGCGTCTTGGGCGGCGCCGCTGGCGCTGTGGAGCATCGTCTGCGCCTTCGCCTTGTTCTTGTTTTATGACCGCCTGGGAGAACCCCGCAAACTTCGTTTTGCGGCGGCCACCGCCTTGACGGCATGTATAGCGACTGCTTTGGTCGGCGGCGGCGCGGCCGCTCTGGCAGCCGCCGCAGTCTCGTCGCTACTGCTCACCGCCTTGCTCACCGTGGATTACCCCGGCTCCACTCCCCTGGAAGGCGGGGCGCACTTCGCCGAGAACGCCTGGCAGGTAAAGCTCGACCCCGCGCTTTGCGATGGTGTCTTCGCCTGCTGGGAGGTCTGCCCAGAATCCTGCTTCAACAAGCTCGAGGATCCGCGCAAAGTCGAGATCTCCCACGGCGAGCGCTGCATTCGCTGCGGTGCCTGCGTGGTGCAATGCCCGAAGGACGCGCTGTTTTTCGAAGACCAGGCCGGACAACGCATCGAGCCCGACATCATCCGCCGCTTCAAACTGAACTTGATGGGCAGCCGCTCGGTCGAAGCTTGACGGGCATTGTTAGTGAAAACGCGCCATGAGGGTCGCAAGTGTCCGCCTGGCCGGTCCAAGCGCAGCGCTGAGACGTGCAAACGTACTTGGGCTACGTCGAGGGCCGAAGAGTGGTGAAAGCAAGACGCGGCCAGCAGCGAAGCCGCCGAGAGAGCGGACGATTGCGACTCGTCCCAAAGCTTTCATGAACAATACAGACTATGGGCCGCTTTCTACCGCTCGCTCTTGCCGACGGACGCGCCCGCGCTTTAATTTTTTCACGCAATGTGTCATTCCCCAGTAGATGACCGAGATCGCCGAGCGATATCGTTCCTGAGATCTCCGGGCGAAGCTCGGAAGCTTTTGTAAACGAAGCTGCCACGACCGGACGGAATCGCTACAGCCCGGCAGCGCTCACCGAATCGAATGAGCAGACGAACTCGCGTGGATCGATTCACAACGCGGGCAGCGGCGACAACGGACAAAGGGGAGGACTCGACACATGGCGCGCTACGCTTACGACAGACTTACCGCTCTCGACAACTCTTTCCTGGTGCTCGAACGGCCCAACGCCTACATGCACGTGGCCAGCACCCAGACTTTCGAAGCCGGCCCGCTGGCGCGAGAAGGCGGCGGCATCGATGCGCAAAAGATCAAGGAGTTGATCGGCTCCTGCCTGCACATGATCCCGCGCTACCGCCAGAAGCTGCAATGGATCCCCTTTAGCAACTCGCCGATCTGGGTCGACGATCCCAGATTCAAGCTCGACTACCACGTGCGCCACACCAGCCTGCCGCGTCCCGGCAGCGACGAGCAGCTCAAGCTTCTTTCCGCGCGCATCATGGAACAGCATCTCGACCGCCGCCGCCCCTTGTGGGAAATGTGGGTGGTCGAAGGACTCGATGGAGACCGCTTCGCGCTGATCTCGAAGGTCCACCACTGCATGATCGACGGGATGTCGGGCATCGACTTGATGAAAGTGTTGATGTCGATGACTCCCGAACACTTCATCCACGACTCGCCCTCTTACATACCCCGACCCGCACCCTCGGCGCTGGAGCTGCTGCAAGACGAGGTCTGGCGCTGGGCCAAGCTGCCCTTCAGCGCCGCCAACGGCCTTACTCAAGTAGTAAGCGAGATGACCAACGCGCGCCGCGCGCTCATTACCGGGCTTCGCTCCGTTGCCGAAACGCTGGGAGGATCGCTCGCGCCGGCTTCCGCCACTCCGCTCAACGGCGAGATCGGGCCGCACCGCCGCTTCGATTGGCTGGTAATGGAACTCGAAGACATCAAGGAGGTGCGCCGCGCTTTCGACGGATCGTTAAACGACGTCGTCCTGACCGTTGTCACCGGAGCCGTAAGGCGTTTCCTGCAACGCCGCCAAGTGCGCCCCTCTCAGGTAGACTTCAAAATCATGGCGCCAGTAAGCATCCGCTCCGACGATCAAGCCGGAACGCTGGGCAACAGAATAACCGCCTGGCTGCTCGAATTACCCATCCACGAAGAGGACCCCTTCCGGCAGTTCGAGGCGATCAACAAGCGTACTTCGGAACTGAAGTCGTCGAGGAACCCGGTCTCTGCCGAGATGCTCACGCAGGTGGCCGAATGGACGCCCTCCACAGTGCTATCCCTGGCGGCAAGAAACGCATCACGGCTTCTTCCTTTCAACATGGTCGTTACCAACGTACCGGGACCGCAGTTCCCCATGTACATGCTCGGCGCCAAGATGCAGGAAGTCTATCCGCACGTGCCGCTGGCCGACAGCCTCGGCCTCGGCATCGCGCTGATGAGCTACGACGGCAAACTGTGTTGGGGTTTCAATGCCGACTACGATTTGATCCCCGATCTGCCGGCTTTCCTCGACTGCATCAGCGACGCTTTCACGGAGTTGCAGAAACTGGCTCATTTGCGGCGGGCAGCGCGCGAAAGCAGCCGCGCTGTAAACATCGAACCGCCCAAGACCGCGGAAGCGCCGCAAAGCACAGCGGGCAACGGCGCGACAGCGGCCAAAGCCGCGGTGGCGGCGGATCAAGGGGCGGGCGGGCAAGAAAGTGAGGATGTCAGCGCCCAATCTTCTACCCTGCGGCACTAGCCGAGCTAGCGGCGACGGGCAAACAGGCGGAATCTGCAGCCCGGCCGTTTCTCGTGCGCTCCGATACCGAGGTGGCCCGGTGCTTCCGGCCAGCCGAGATTAAGCATGAAAGCTCTGCTACGAGCCCTATAATTCCATGATCGCCAAGTCGTTGGTATTCACGCTGGCTGCAGCTTTGTTCTGCAGCGCTTGCGTTCCCAAAGATTACAAAGGACCCAAAGCGTTGTGGTCGCGGCCGGCCGCGGAGTCGCTATGGCCTCCCGCGGTCGACGATACGACTTTCTTTGCGGCGGTCTCGGCCGCGAAAGACGATCCCAACAGCGAATCCGTTCTACGCAGCCTGTGCGAAGCGCACGGTAGCCGCCAGAATTGGTTGGGAGCACTGATCCCTTGCCTGAAGATCGCCGAAGACAACCCGGGCGACGCGCTGGCGCAACGTCGCGCCGCCGAAGTCGCGTTTGCACTACACCTGTACGACCGGGCCGCCGCCGCCGCCAAACGGCTCGTAAAGCTGGCTCCTGACGACGCCGCAGCGCACGCAAGTCTGGCCCGTAGCCTCATGGCGATGAGCGACGGCGAGGAAGCTGCCTCGGCTCTGCGCAGGGCGATCGAGCTGAACAGTAAGGATACCGGGCTGCGAATTGAACTGGCCCGCGCCTACAGTGCACAGAACGACTACAAGCAAGCCATCGACGTACTCGAACGAGCCGACCGCGCCGACCCCGGCAACGCCGAAGTCGGCGCCTTGCTGGTAAAGACCCGCAGCCTCGTCGAAAAGAAACTCGCCAGGCCGCGCGAGGCTCTAAACAAAAGCGACAATTCGCCGGAGGCGCTGCACGAACTGGCCGCCGCCTACTACCGCTTGGGATTCAAGGAAACCGCGCTGGCTCACTTCTCAACCGCGCTCGAAACGTTGGATCGCGATCCTCGCGCTTCCGAGCCCGCACACCGGCGCCTGCGAGCCAAGATCAACTATAGCCGCGGGATAGTGCTACGGGGCATTGGCAAACCTTTGGAAGCAATCAAGTCGTTGCGAAACTCCATGAAGATCGATCCCCATTACGCGTCCGAGTGCTATTACCATATCGGTCTGGCACAGCTCGACCTCGGGGACGCAGCATCAGCGGTTACTGCTTTGCGCGAATCAGTCAGACTCAATCCGTCGGTGGGAGCCAATCGCAGAGCGTTGATCCAAGCGCTGGAGAAGGTTGGAGCCGCCGGTGAAGCAGAGCTGGAGCGGGCGGCGTTGGAGCGGTTGCATTGAAGGGGGGATTCGAAGGCCCGGCAGCCCTACGCCTTGATAGCTTGTCCCCCACGAACACTCCTTGATACCATGTCACATTCGACATACATCCTAACCCGGATATATGCGCGAATCTTGAGTGCGTAGAAAAGAGAAGAGCCTGTGCAGGTGCTAGAATAGCTTTACAACAAGGCAATTCAGCGCAACCACAAAGGCTCTCTCATGACCAATCCTACGCAACACCGTGTTCTGTTTCCATCCCTG
>JAJRWY010000247.1 GCA_024276575.1 Candidatus Binatota bacterium | reverse complement strand
CGTCGTTGCACCAAATAATATTCTCGTTCACTACCGTTTCGCGCTGCCATGGTCAGGTCTACCTCGCAATTGCTTCTCGACGCTTATCCCGTCGAGTTAGTCGTAAAAGAGCATTGATTCGAGTGTCGCCAGCTTGGACTATTCCTGAAAGCTAGCGGTGGAGCAATTCAGGCACCGTCCAGGTTGGTATCGCTTCACACGGGTCCGTCCGGGTTAGTATCGCTCCGCGCCGGTATTGTTCAAGGGTTTGAACAATACCCCGGGTCAATCAATTCAGTTCCCTTGTCGCCTCTGCCGCAGCGTCGTTGAGTCCTACCGACGCCAGTTTGCTCGCCAGCTCGACAAACGCTTGTGACGCGAAATGCGATGGTGCCGAGTCGACTACCGGGCTACGCGTGGTCGCGGCTTCGTAGAATACTTCCTTTGCCGCCGCTATGTAACGAAACAGTTCCAGATCCAAAGAAGCGGTGATCCAAGTCGCCGACTCCGAGGAAGACAGAACCACTCGGTCGACTACGACCGCGCCCATGAGGGCTTCGATCTCCCACTTCTTGAGCAACTGCACTGCCTTGCCGGCGGCGGCTAGGGATGAAGGCTCTCTATCCATTACCAGCGCTACGATGTCGGAGTGCTGCAGTATCTGGCGGTTTATTTCCGTGAAGCCTCCCGGCAGATCGACGATGACGAACTCAGAGGATGCCGAGGCCGCTTGCAATACGGACAAGGCATCACGTGCTTGGAGTTCAAAGTAGTGCTCGAGGCTCTGGGGAGCGGCCAAGACCCGCAAGCCCGATGAATGGGCAGCCAGCTGGGAGTCGAACTCATCGGGGTCTATGCGGGCGGGACTGGAGGCGATCAAGGTTCCTATGTCGTGTGCCGTTTCAAGTCCCAGCATCCAGGAAAATGTGCCGAAGTCGCCGCGCATGTCGAGTGCAGTGACGTTTCTCCCCATGTCCGCCAGCGCTACTGCAACGTTGGCTGCCACTGAGGTGGTGCCACAGCCGCCTTTTACCCCGCTAAAAGCTATTACGCGCGATTTAGACGCAACTCCCTGGCCTCCCAGCAGCGCGGTTTTTGCTCTGTAGCCCTCGATCGCGTAACGGATGGACCGCTCCATTTCCGCCGGGCCGGCTTCGCTCTTGACCAAGAAACCGGCGGCTCCGCCGCGCATGGCCTGCATGTCTATATCGCGGTCTCGCACGCCGGTCAGCAGTATAGCTGCGCCCTTGGTGCCGTTGGCCAGTTCATCTCGTAGCAAGTCTATCCCGGTATGACTGCCCAACTTGTAGTCTAGGAGGTAGACATCGTAGTCGCCGCTGCGAATGGCGGCGACTGCCTCTTCGTAGTTTTGTGCCCAGAAAAGGTCGAAAGCCTGCTCTTCGACATCTTCGAGCACGTCGCGGGTCAGGAGATAATCTTCTTCGTCGTCGTCAACCAGGAGCACACGTATGGGGCCCCGGTCGCTGCGCGACTCCTTGGGCCAGTTGCGAGGCTCATTCTTGGAAGCGGCTTTGCTTCTGCCCAGTAGTTTCTTAAGGATTGCCATCCCAGACTCTCAGTAACTCACTTTCCCGTGCTCACGTTTTCTCTAGGGCGTCCCCTGAATCCTCGATCCGGGAAGGCAGCACTTCCCCTAGAGTGCCAATAGGCCAGCCTTTCACGAAAAAGAGGTGTTCTCAACAGGTTTTCCCTTCAGATTGCGACGGTTTCGGGGCGGGTTTTTCTTTTAGCCGTAACTGCGGACTTCGTATCCTCCTGCCAAGTCTATAAAGAATCCCCGGCTCTTGAGCAGGTCTTTGGCGATCGTCAACTGCTGGATCTCGCTGGTTCCACCGCCAATGGTCCACAGTTTCATGTCGCGGAACATCCGTTCAGCCGCATATGCGCGGGTATACCCGGCGCCGCCCATCAACTGTACGGCCTCCAGGGCGACGCTGCAGGCAGCCTCGGTCGCGTACCATTTGGCTGCACTCACCTCCGCCTCGGTTGCGCGGCGGTTTTTGTCGAGCCACAAGAGTTTGAATACCAAATTCTCGACGTTTTGCTTGGCCACCTGCATGCGTGCCAGCTTTTGCTGTATGAGCTGGTGCGCTGCGATAGGTTTGCCGAACTGGGATCGGTCAATGGCATAGGCCAGCGAGTCGTCGAGGCAGCGCTCGATTACGCCCAAACACATCGCGACGATGGTCGCGCGTTCAGATGATAGAGTTTCCTCCGCCACAGCGCGGGCTGGATTGTCAGGGTCTCCGAGCAGTTGCCGCCGCGGTACCCGTACGTCGTCGAGAAATATTTCCCCCGTGGGCGCCGCGTGCATGCCCATCTTTTCCAAGGGCGGGCCGGTGGCTAGCCCTTCGGCTCCGCGCTCTACGACTACCGGGAATATCCGGCGTTTGTCTTTGGCCTCGCCAGCCTCACAGCTCTCGCTGTCCCAGCGCGCGTAAATTAAGAATATATCGGCGCCGGGCGCGTTGGAGATGAAAGCCTTGCTCCCCCTGAGGACCGCTTCGTCGCCTTCGATGCGAACAGTAGTTCTCATCGCAAAAGCGTCGGATCCGGTATCGGGCTCGGTGAGTCCCCAGCACCCGACTTTTTGCAATGACAGCAGAGGTATTGCCATCGACTCGAGCAATTCCGCGTCGCCTTTGGCCGCAATGGTTGCACCGCACCCGAAATTGGCAGTCACGCAAAGGCACAAGCAGGGGCTTACTCTCGCCAATTCTTTGGCGAAGATGACCGCAGTCGTCAGGTCGCCCAGAGAGGATCCGCTCGACGGCTGAGATTCTGTGCTTCGGATTGTATCTGTGGTTGCCTCCGCGATGGCATCTCCAGACGCGGCCGAGCCGTGCTCGCTCCTCGAGTGCCGGCCCGAGCGAAGGGCGGCCGCCTTATCGCGTAAGGGACCGCCGATGAGTTCTTCCATCGCGAAAGTATCGGCCAGTGCCTTCATGACCGGGAAAGGGCTGATTCGGCCACTTTCCAGGTCCGGGATCAGCGGTTCGATTTCACGGTCGCAATACTGCCGCAAGGCTTCCCCTATCGCTTTCTCTGTCGGCGAGAATTCAAACATGCTTTCCCTCCCGGGATCTTTCGTGTTTCCAGGGCTTTCCCGCCGATGCGAAACCGGTGTAGCTACTGCCGGCGCTTGCGCAATTAGAGGCCAAGTTCGATTCGCGCCGAGCCTGCCTCCCCGTCGGCGGTGTCTCTCCAAGGGCCGGGGCGGGTGCTGCACTCAGGTCCAGGCGGTGAGTCTGGCCGCGACTGTATCCGCCACCTCCATGGCCAGATTCTCTATCTGCTCGGAACTCAAAATTGCTACCGGGTGAGTTACCCACAATGATTCGTAGTCGGGCATCCCTAGCAGTTTAGATTGCGCCTCTCCCTCGTCGACGAAACCCTTGGTTGCGACGTTTACCGTGGGGACACCGGCTTTCTCTATGCGAATGACGTCGTGCACACTGCACGACACGCAAGATCCTCAATCGGCCAGTGCTTCAACCACCGCGTCGCTTGATCCGATCACCTCTTCGATTATCGATGCCGGTGCGGGCCTAGTGAAAGTAGGCTTTTGTGCCTGTCGTACCTGTGCCCCGTAGCGATCACGCAGTACCTGCTCGAGCGCCGCCAGGAACTCAGCGGACTTGGGTTTGGAAATGGACAGTAAGGTTATTCGTTTCCCTTGCAAGCTGTTGAGCCTCGGGGCCTTGGCGTGGGGCTCCAGAACTCGCTCGTCGAAAGGACTGACCAACTCGTCTATGCTCATGCGTCTTCCTCTACTTTCTTGCTCACCATACTCGATCCGAGCCCGAACCCCACCCACGGAGGCAGCACCGCCGAGAAACGCCCGGCCGGGCCTCCACTTACAACCAGGACCACTTCGCTGGGATCGGACCATTTCGCCAAGATGACATCGTCATCCAACGCAGCGGTGAAAGGACCCTGCTCGCCACCACGTAGCTCCGAGACTCTGCGCTTGGAAGCTTCGAAGATCCGCTGCGCGACTTCCGTTTTGTCCCAGCCGCGCTCTTCGAATCCCTTTACGTGTTCGGGGCAAATTACGAAGATCGTTTCCGTTGCGATCGGGTATACGTTCGGCCCGAACACGGCGGAGCCGGCCGAGGCGATGGAAAAAACCACGTCTTCGGCTTCAGGGCTGTAGTGATCGGATATACTGAAAGGCGGATCCCCACAGTACAGCGTGACTACATTTTCGTTGGGTCCGAAGCCCCGGGTTACGGCCAACGAGTCCCAAGACGAGGCTTCTTCATTCTCGGCGAAACAGAACGAAATCTTTCCCGGTTGCCCTAGAGTCGAGCGGTCCAGACTACCCGGTAACCCGCGCCCGGTAAGGCCTAGAACCAATCGTACCGCGCGGCCTATGGTTGCGTTGGCGCGGTTCCAGCCACCCATGGCGTTGATGCCGTAGTTCATACCGATTTCACGGCGTATCGGACCGTTTACGATGACTACCGGACCGCAGGTATGGGTGGTGTTAGTGAGCCCGTGCGCGTTGAACGCCGGATCCAGTGCCGCTTCGACGGCGGTTCTCAGCAGTGGGAAATATACTGGGTGGCATCCCGCAAGTACAGCGCATGACGCCAGCCGCTCCAGTGTCAATTCTCCCATCCCGGGTGGAACCGGCCCTAGCGAGAATTGTGGGTCACGGCCGTCGAGCATTCTATCTACTCTTTCCCGCGTAGGTGGAACCACGGGCAAGCCGTCGGTCCAGCCGCGCTCGAACATGTCTTCCATTTCATCGAAGAGCGCTACGCTTTGACTTTCCCAGCAAGATGGATCGAGCGTGTTCTTGGAGGAGCAACCGGGCTTTTCCATCGGTGCTTCGGCGTCGAGTTCCATTGCTTCACTGCACCCGCCGAGTTCCGCAACTTGGCGGACCATGCGATTGAAATCATCGCGACTCCACCCCTCACAGCAATCGATAATCAACCCGCTCTTGGATATCAGAAAGGCACTGGGGACAGTTCGGACTCCCAACGCTTCGGCGGCGGCGAAAGGGGGTGGCTCGATCAGGGCCCGAAATCCGGCCTTTGAGGATTGCATGCATCTTTGGGCGGTTGCCGCATCGTCTTGATGAACGGCCACCAAAGACGCGCCTGCGGGCTCGAAAAAATCGGCCAGCGGTGCCAGTCTCATTAATGCTAGGCGAGAGGTCGGGCAGTCGTGTTCAACGAAAACGAGCAGGGCGGGGCCCTCACTCCACAAAGATTCTCCGGCAACGCTT
>JAJRWY010000246.1 GCA_024276575.1 Candidatus Binatota bacterium | reverse complement strand
TTACCCCGGCGGCTTGGTACTAGGCGGCCCCGGCTACCTAGGCGCCAACAAAGTCGCCGAGGACCTCGGAGCCGCCAAATGGTGGAAACCAACACCGAAGATGCAACGATACATCGAGACCTATCTGGAGTAGGCAGAGCGAACCTCCCCAACGCCCCGCTCTGCCTGCTGGACTGCCGAGGCTTTCACCGAGTGCCCCACTAGCCGCTGAGCTAGCGGATCTTCATCGTCCATCGCGCTATCCGCTGGACTGCCGAGGTTTCACCGAGTGTCCCGCTGCCAGCTTTGTTGACAGAGTCCCGAATGGGGATCTATATTGAACACCCGCTTATTGAGAAGATTGTCAACAAGCGCTAGCTCGCACAGGGGTTGCGCCGCAACACGGCCCCATGGCGGAAGCAGCAACGGTCGACACTGAGGAAAGCAACGACGCATCTAGATCGATCCACGTGTGCGGCAAAGCATCGTAATCGACCGATCTACGCGCGGGGAATCAGGCGCGGCGTCGTGACAATGCACAGCCCTGGAGGCCCCTCGTGAAGAAGCTAATTCTCTTGATCTGCGCAGCGGGAATCGTGACTTCCGGTTTCTCGCCGGCCGGTGCCGACGACACCGCAGCCGCCCCCGAACTCAAACCCGGCGATGTATTAACCAAGTCGAACTTCGACCCCTACACGAATCTTCTGCCTCCCGCAGTGCAGAGCATGCTGATGCTCGGCATGCGCATCGAGGTCGGAGAAACCGAATCCTGCCCCTGGCCGGCCGCTTTCAAGAAGGCAACTGAGAGCTACGCGGGCAATGTAGAGCTGGCCGACGACAAGCTTTCTCTGAAAGGTTACGTGGCGGGCATGCCCTTCCCGCAGATCGACCCCAACGATCCGGACGCGGCCTGGCAAATAATGTGGAACCACGAACACAAGCCTGCCTTCTACGACGATGTACGCACCGAGTGGATGATCGACAACCAGAACGCGCACGGATCGATAGAGAAAACGCTGGCCTCGAACGTGTGGCGGCGCCTGAAGTGGGAAGGACGTATAACCAACGACCCGACACCGATCATCCCGAACGAACCACAGCTTCGCTACACCGAGCAATGGGGCCCCATCAACAGCCCCTTCGACCAAAAAGGCACCTCCTTCCTGCTCTACCGCTACGAGGAAGCGACGCGGCCCGACAGCTCCTGGCTTTACCTGCCGCAACTCAGGCGTATCCGCCGCTACTCCACCACCGACCGCTCCGGCACTCTGTTCGGCAGCGACATAGACCAGGACTCGATCTGGGGCTTCAACTCCAAGCCCGAATGGTGGGATTTCAGGCTGCTGGGCGAGAAAGAAATCCTGGTGCCGATGCACGCCGGTAAGTACGCCACCGCCGACCTGTGGTGCGAGAGCCAGGGCACCGCCAGTTGGACTCCTTGCGTGCGGTGGGAAAAACGCAAGGTATGGCTGATCGACGGGAGGCCTACCGACAAGCTTCCGGTCTACGCGTTTTCCAAACGGCATCTGTGGATAGACCAGGAAGTTTTCAACGTCAGCACCTCAGAGATGTTCGACAAGCGCGAGGAACTCTGGAAAGTCTGGCAAAACGTCTTCTGGTGCACCAAGTCGGTACGTGAGGGCCGCCACTACGAAGACCAGCGCTTATTCACCCCCGCAGTCGCAGTAATCGACTTCCAGTTGAGCCACTCCTCGCGTGTCACCCCCCCAGGTGAAGCCAACGGACTCAACTACGACTGGATGTTCGAAGCAGGAGAAGCAGCAGACAACACCCCCGAGTTCTATACAGTATCCTCAGTAGTAGCCGCCGGCCGCTAAAACCGGGCGCGGGTAGCAGTTGCTACGAGAAAGAGAAACGGGACCTGACCCCGTTTGCACCTGGCGAATGGTGGGACTTCCGGCTGCTGGGCGAGAAAGAAATCCTGGTACCGATGCACGCCGGCAAGTACGCCACCGCCGACCTGTGGTGCGAGAGCCAGGGCACCGCCAGTTGGACTCCTTGCGTGCGGTGGGAAAAACGCAAGGAAATCAGCAAACGGGGGTCAGATCCTGTTTATCGGCAGGCGTGGTTTATAGATCCTGGTCATTGCGCGAGCGTAGCCGCTAGGCAGTTGACTGCTTGGCTCTACTCTCGAAAGTAGTCGGCAAACTCGCAACTTGCAGTTCAACGCCCGGGTTGCGACACGGGTTAGCACACGGAGTGAAACATGAATTATCTGGAATACGATCTGGAACTCAGCGAGGAAGAATGCGAGCTGCGCGATGCCGCTCACGACTTTGCGCTAAACGTACTGCGCCCGGCGGGAGTCGAGATCGACCGCATGCCGGCAGCGGAAGCGGTAGCGGAGGGTTCGCCGATATGGGACGTCATCAAACAGGCCAGTGAACTCGGCTACACACGACTGGCCGGGCCCGCTGCGATCGGAGGGCTAGAACTGAGCCCGCGCGCCGTCCACATCGTGGAAGAAGAGCTTTCCTGGGGAAGCGTAGGCTTGGCAGGCACCTTGTTTCTCAGCTCGACAGTGGCCGACACGGCGCTGGCCACGCTCGATCAAGAAGCCATCGCCGAATTTGCCGCGCCTTACTACGCGAGCAGCGACGGTTCGATGATCGCTTGCTGGGCGATCACCGAACCCGACCATGGATCCGACACTTTGGGAATGGCCAGCCCCGACCTGCGCGTCAGCGGCCGCGCCCAGTTGACGGCACGAAGCGACGGCGACGACTACGTAATCAGCGGCCAGAAGAGCGCCTGGGTATCGAACGGGCCGATCGCCACCCACGTCATGCTCAACGTTCAGTTGGATAGCAGCAGCGGCTTTCACGACTGCGGCGTCTGCTTGATGCCGCTCGACCTTCCCGGTGTCTCCCGCGGCCCGGCCTTGGACAAGCACGGAGTGCGCTCGCTGACTCAAGGCGAACTGTTCTTCGACGAAGTACGCGTACCCAAACGTTGGATGGTTGTGGACGCCGGCGCCTACATGGCGCACATGGATGCCCACCTCACCGCTTTCAACGCCGGCGTCAGCGTAATGGGGCTGGGCGCCGCACGCGCCGCTTACGATGCGACCCTGGCATACACGAAGGAACGCGTGCAGGGCGGGCGGCCGATCTTCGAACACCAATCGGTACGCGCCCGGCTGTTTAGAATGTTCTCCCTGGTGCAAGCTTCACGCGCCCTGTCCCGCTCGGTGTTCGTACATAACCTGAGTAAGCTCGCGGCGGGAGAGCCCGGTGCGCTACAACACTCGATAGCAGCCAAGGTTTTCTGCACCAATGCTGCGGTCGAAGTGTGCACACTCGCGGTGCAGCTTCACGGCGGCAACGGACTAACCAAAGAGTATCCTCTCGAAATGTTCCTGCGTGATGCAATGGCATTTACCGTAGCCGACGGGGAGAACGCGCTGCTATCACAGATTGCCGCGTCGCGCTTGTAAAAAAAAAGGGGTCATATATGGTCCGCCCCGCATTGCGAGGGTCGAGTAATGGAAGCATCGAAAGTCGGTTGCTCACATATATCCGGCCTGTTTACGGGGGCGCGAAGCCTCCTGGCCCTGATGGAAATTC
>JAJRWY010000245.1 GCA_024276575.1 Candidatus Binatota bacterium | reverse complement strand
GCTGCGCATTGTAGATATAACCCGCAGCAACCGTGGGTTGTGCGACTGCAGAATTGACGAAAAGAATCGAGACGGCGAGCGCCGCCAACACCGAAGCATTAATTTTCACTACCCTTCTCCTCCAACCGGCCCGCGCCGGCACGACTACTGTTGAGCCGAACCTTTCGTGTAAGAGAGAGAGATCGAACCCGGAAGGAGAACACCGCGCGTCGATCCCCCAAAGCTGGTCGAATACTCGTGCAGTGTCCCGGCAGCCCTCTACCCTCGAAAGGCACAACCAAGAAAAGTCGCGTCGATGTCCTGGCTCGGGAGTCCACCTAACGGCCGCGCCTTCCCGGAGAAGAATCCAGTGGCATATTGCGGCTTTCGTATCCCTTACAGTTGCGGGGCAGCAGAGGATTCTCACCTCTTTCCCGACTGGAACCCGAAGGCTCCCTGCGACTTGGCCTGAACCTAGAAGGCCGGCGCCGGGTAGTCAAGCAGGCGCGACGAACATGTACTTGGCCGCATTTCATGTATAGGGTCTTTGCCTTCGAGCGCAGCGACGGCTGTTGCGCCCAGTTAAAGATACCCACAGAGAGAGGAACGCGCTCATGGACGGAGGAAAACTCGTTGCAAAGGCCTTCAAGCAGGCTGGCATCGAATGTGTGTTTACATTATCGGGCGGCCATATAATGGCCATTTACGACGGTTGCCTGAACGAAGGTATCCGTGTGGTGGACGTTCGCCATGAACAAGCCGCGGTGCATGCTGCCGACGCCTGGGCGCGCCTGAATCCCGGGTCGGTAGGAGTAGCGTTGCTCACGGCCGGCCCCGGAGCCACCGACGGCGTCACCGGCATCGCCAACGCCTGGCGCGCCAACTCTCCTATACTGGTGATCGGCGGACAGGGCCCCCTGGCCAACTTGCGCAAGGGTTCGCTACAAGAGATGGACCACATCTCGGTAATGCGGCCCATCACCAAATGGGCTGAGGCCTGCTACGCCACCGACCGCCTGGGCGAGTATGTAGAGGAGGCCATACGCTTTGCGCTGGCAGGAACACCGGGGCCTTCCTACCTGGAAATTCCCATCGACGTTCTCGGTGGCCCGGTGAATCTTGACGAAGTGAACTGCCCTGCGCCGTTGCCGGCGCCACGCCTGCGCCCGGAGCGCGCCTCGATCCGTGATGCGGTGCGGCTGCTGGAATCCGCTCAAAAGCCGATGGTAATGGCCGGCACCGGAGTGAAATGGTCTGACGGAGCGGCACAACTCAACCGCTTTCTCGAAGCCACGAAGATGCCTTGCTACTGCAACGGCATGGGGCGAGGATCGGTGCCTCACGACTCACCTTATTTCTTCAATCGCACGCGGCGCGACTACATGGAACAGACCGACTGTGTGCTGCTCGCCGGTTCACTCCTCGATTTTCGTATGCGCTTCGGGAAGTCCATTCCCGAAGAAGCCAAGATCATACAAATGGACCTCGACGCGACTCTGATTGGGCAAAACCGCCGCGCCGATGTCGGCTTGGTGGGCAACCTCGGACTCAGCTTCGAAGCCATACTCGAAGTCATGAAAGAGGAGCAGATCAGCCTCGATTTTAGTTCCTTGGTCGAGGAATGGCGCGCTCGCGAAGTCGAGGAGGAAGAAAAACTCAAAGCGCAACTTGGCTCCGACGAGATCCCGGTAGACCCCCTGCGCTTGTGTAAAGAAATAGCCGAGTTCGTCAGCGACGACATGATCGTAATCGGCGATGGCGGCGATATTGTCGCCAAAGCTGCCAAAGTCGTTCCGGTACCGAAAAATGGGACCTGGATGGACCCCGGCCCGCTGGGCACACTCGGCGTAGGCATGCCCTTCGCTCTGGCCGCACAGATCGCCAATCCCGACAAGCGCGTGTTGATTATCTACGGCGACGGTAGCTTCGGACTCAACGGCTTCGAGTTCGATACTGCGATACGCTTCAATCTACCGATCGTCGGCATCATCGGCAACGACGCTGCCTGGGGCCAGATGCTGCGCCCGCAGGTCATGATGTACGGGCGCGAAAGGATGGTCGCCACCGAACTAGCGCCGACCCGTTACGATAAAGTAGTCGAGGCTCTCGGCGGCCACGGAGAATTGGTGACCGAGCCCGGGCAGATCATTCCGGCCCTGGAACGGGCCTACGCAAGCGGCAAAGCCGCCTGTGTAAACGTGATGATACGGCGCGACCTCGAGTTTTCGGGCGGCATCTACATGTAACAGTGCGTAAGCCGCCTGCCGGCCCCGTGCGGGCGGCTTACGCCACCCTCCTCCATCCGACACACGCCTCAACCGGGCCGTCAGTGGCTGAATCCTCGCCGGCCAGGAGCATCGAATCCGACCCTCCTTCCGGCACACTCCTCAACCGGGCCGTCAGTGGTTTGACTCACTGTGGCAGGGCCGGTTAACTGCGGTTTCAATAAATTGAACGACGCTCACGCAGGCGCGGCCTTGCCAAGGAAAGGTCGCGCGACTCCCAGCGCGGTGCGTCAACCGCTGGGAAGAGTTCTGAGTGCGTCAACTCGCGGGGATTAGCCCATGAAACCATATCGAACACTGCAAATGCTGCTTGCTTCCAGCCTCGCCGGCGTCGTCTGCGTCTTCGCTGCCGCAAACTCCGGCTTCGCGGAGGAGCTGAGCGGCCTCGAGATTCAAACCCGTGCCGACGAAGTTTCTCGCGCCGACACCGAACACCAGATCATGAAAATGATCCTCGAAAACTCGCGCGGGCAGCAACGTATACGAACTATAGAAGCTTGGTCGAAAGAACGCAGCAGAGACGAGGAGCATCGTTTCTCCCGTTTCCTCGAGCCCAGCGACGTCAAAGATACCACGCTGCTCACCTACGACTACGACGACAAGGATGACGATATCTGGCTCTACCTGCCCGCCCTGAAGAAGGTAAAGCGCATTCTGTCATCAAACAAAGACGACTACTTCATGGGTTCGGACTTCACCTATGAGGACATGGAAAACCGAGACCTGAAGAACTGGACATACACGTTGATCGGCAGTGAAACGGTGGACGGCGTCGACTGTTATGTGGTCGAGGGAGTGCCGGCCAACGAAAAAGAGGCCGAAGAAAGCGGCTACTCCAAGGTCACGACTTGGGTGGGAAAGAAAGATTTCGTGGATCGCCGCGTCGATTACACGGACAAAAAGAACCGCCTTTCCAAGCGCCTACTGCTGAGCGAGATAAGAGTAATCGGCGATTCGGGCAAACCTCGCCCGCACCGTTTGCTGATGGAGAACTTCATCACCAAGCACAAGACCATACTGGAGATTAGAGACATCCAACTCAACATCGAGGTACCCGATAAGGTATTCACCCAGAGGAACCTCAAGCAGTGATTCCAACGGCAGCCGGCAAGCATCTTCCCGCCGGCGCCGCGCTTCATGCCAAGGCGCCGGTCCCTCCGCCCCGCTCGCTCCCGCCCTTGCGGCCGCGGCGGACATCGCCGGCGTCGCGAACTTCGGACGTGCTCCACATGTCTTCGTCATTTTCGATATTACCCGCATGCCTGGACTCGCGCATATGGCGGGTCGCAGCCGCGTCGTTGTTGTGCGCGCTTTTCCTGGCCCCCCGAGCCGCGCAAGGCCAAGTGGATTTCCGCGGATATGTGGAAGAGGCCATCGGCGTGCGCGTGGGCGTGAAGGACGATGTGATCTATCACCGCCAGACTCTGAACACCAAGTTCTCTGGAGAGCTACGCGACGACATCAAGTGGTGGGTATCAACCGATACTTGGCACGACAGTCCCGACTTTCTCCCAGACGACGAATTCAGATTCAGGGTGCGCGAAGCTTACGCGAAGATGGAGTTCGATGCCTTCGACTTGCGCGTGGGGCGTGTACAAATCGCGTGGGGGGAAGCCGATGGGGCGATTATCTCCGATCAGATTTCACCTTTCGACTTTACCAATTTCATCATTCCGCCCTTCGACGCCATCCGTCTCGGCGTCGATGGAGTCTTCCTCGACTATTACTTCGACAACGGCGACGACCTCCAGGTCCTGTGGATCTCGCATTTCCAAGAACCCGATTTTCCCGATACACGCTCTCCGTGGGCGTTCATCGACTTCGATGAATTCGCGCAGGCAGGAATAAGCCTTGCCTCTAGTGAGAAACCCGCAGACACCTTGAAAAACAGCGAAGGAGGCATTCGTTACTCCGGGCATCCACTGTGGGCAGACTGGTCGATCGGGTACTTCCATTCCTGGGACGACCGTCCGGCACCGCGTATTCTGGCCGGCGCATTGACCCCGACTTACGAACAATTCGAGCTGTTCAGCGCCAACATCGCCTACCCCGTCAAGGATTATCTGATCCGCATGGACTCCGCTTACGAACTAGGACGCTTTCTGAGTACAGATCCCGTACGCGCCTTCGAGACGGCAGCCGACGGCTTCGTCAGCCGACACGACGTGTGGAAGACCATGCTCGCCGTCGACCTGAAACCCGATTTTGAATGGTGGCATCAAGCAGACGCCACCATTCAATACGTCCGCGAGCAGGTGGTCGACCCGAGACCCGGCTTGAACCAGGCAGTAACGACAAACCTGTTCAGTGTGCTGCTACGGGCCGCCTACCTGAACGAAACCGTCAAGCCCTGGGTATTCTGGATTTGGGATGCGCGCGGCAGCAATTCCTGGATGCAACTGAAAGTGGATTACGAACCCATAGACCAGTGGCGCTTTTCTCTCGAGTACGATCGTTTCACCGGCCACACCTTCGACCTCGACACCAACAGCGGCGGGCTGTTCGGCTCCTTCGCCGACAACGACATGATGCAGGCTACCTTACGGCGCAGTTTTTGAAGCGCCGGCAGGAATCAGATCTTACGATGATCCCAGCTACTGATCTTTTCGGGACGGAAGATCATGGCCACACGTTTTCGCACCGCTAGGCGCACACCCGGACCCGCTTGCTCCTCGCTCAGTCCCTGGTACTTGGCCGCCGATTTTACGCCGATGCGGTAGCACAAATCCTGATCGTCACGGATCTCGTAGCGTCCGCGCATGTATACTCCTCGTAGTTCGTTGTAGGCGACGCCGTCCTCGATGAGCACCGAACCACGGGGCTCGCGCTCGATATTCTTCACCTTCTGCGACTTACCGTAGGTATGCATATGAATCAGACCGTCGATTACCGCGTACCACATCGGCACCAAGTGCGGGTAGCCGTCGTGGTTGATGGTGCCCATTATCACCGTCTTTTGCGTATCTATGTACTCGATTAGTTCCTCGTCCGTCAGTCGAATACGTGCTCGCGCGTTCGCCATCGCTACCAATCCTCCGCCTTGCCGCCAAGGCCGTCCAGTTCGTCGTCCATCTCATCGCGCAAGGGAAAAGCCCCCTTGTCATGATCCCAATTGTCTTCGTGGAAATCCGCGGAAGCGGCCTCGGATTCTTCTGCCTCCGGCTCGTCACGCTCCGCACGCAGGTACTCCTCGAGAGTCTCGTCATCGCCGAGTTCACCTTCGGGTAAGCGAGGAGGCGGCGAAGGAGCCTCCCAGCGCGGGTCGAGAATGTCATCTTCGATGCTCAATTCATCGGCGCCGCTGCCCGGGACCAACCCGAACTCGTCGTACTCGGCAGCCGCGAGGCTACAGAATACGGCCCCCGCACCGAAGACGCCTAACGATACGAACAATACTAGAGCCATGCGGTAACCAACGCGCCACAACGTAGCCGGCACTACTATCAACGCCGGAGCTGAAAGCTCACGACGCAACGTCACCGGCGCTCCGGCGGGGTCTGCGCACGCTGGCGTGCCTTGGTTATGCGGGCCATCCAGCTGCGCGGCAGCAGCCGGGCGGCAAACACTCCAGCCTTGTTCTCCAGACCGGGAATAACTATGCGCTTGCTGCCAAGTCCCTGTAGAGACTCGCCGACCACCGATTCCACCGACGACCAACGCGTGGACATCTCACCGGCGACTTCCTGAAAGCCGGTCTTGGTGTCCCCGGGCGCCAGGATCTGCACGTCGACACCGCTGCCGTCGAGTTCCTCGGCCAGGGCTTCGCCCCACAACAACAAGAAGGCTTTGGTACCACCGTACACCGCGTAATAAGGAACGGGCACGAAAGCCGCAACCGAAGAAACGAAGATGATTCCGCTGTGACCACGCCTTTTTAGACTGGGCAAGAGCCTCGCCGTCAGTTCGGCGGGCAAAGTGCAATGGAGCTGAATGAGACCGCGGTGTTCAGTGGCTTCGGCCAAGTCGAAACGCCCTATCCAACCGCTACCCGCGTTGTTTACCAGCAGTCCCAGATCAATATCAGTTACTTGTGCCGCAAGCCGTCCGGCGGCGTCGACGTCGAGCAAGTCCATATCGATCACACGGCATTCCACTCCGTGCTGCGCGGCAAGCCGCTGCGCCAGTTGCTCAAGCAAGTTACGGCGCCTCGCGACCAGGACCAAGCTCAGGCCCGAAGCCGCTAAGTCTTCGGCAAAGCGCTCGCCGATACCTGAAGAGGCACCCGTGATCAAAGCCCACGGCCCATAGCGTTTCTTGAAATCGACTCCGTTCATACCGGCCGTCTCCATTTGCCCGGTCGCACAATTGCTCCGCTGCACCGCACAGGCAGCACACTGCACGGACCACGTATGCACTGCAGCGCACAGTGGGCAGCACTGCGGCCTACACAGCAGGCAGCGCAGTGCGCGGCGAATTGCCCGCTGGACGTATCGTAGGCGACCGCCCGAGCAGCAACACCCGACCGCCGGGGTTTATCCTACGAAGATGGAGTCCACACTCCAGTCCGGGCGTATGCGCCCCTTCTCCATGTTGGTCGCGGGTAGGTAATTACGCAACAGGCGTACACGAGACAACAAACGGATGGTCGAGACATCCTCGATGCAGTCTTCTCCGTGATTGCTATGTAGAGACGGAATGATGCGGTCTTGAAAACGTTGGACGATATCGGCGTCGGAAGTCCCCTCGACCACCATGGTCAAAGCAACATAACCGTCGATTTCCGCGATATAGGATTCGCACACCGATTCGGTGAAAACCGTAACCACTTTGGGTTCCGCACCGACACCCTCGGCAACGTCGCTTACCGTCACGCCCATCTTGAAGCGCACGATATAGAGATGACGACACGGGAAACGCCCGGTGCCGGTTTCGCTCATATCGAGTTCGGTAAAATAGCGGAGCAGGCCCTCGCCCTCCATTCGCGCCCGTTTACGCCCGACCGTCCTCACCGGGATATCGTTTTCTTCCCCCAAGCGATTGTCGGAAACACGGGGGTTTCGAATCAAGGCTTTGGCTATTTTTTCTTCTTGTTCGTCGAGCAGCCTCATACAGCACCCCACCGGCAATCACATTTCCGTCAAATTTGCCATCAGCATGGCCAGTTTGCAACAATTATACCGACTTTGTAACGTGAATCAGGCAAGGCGCGCAAGACGTTGACATTTTTGTGCGAAATCCATAATGTTCGTCGTTCCCCCTCGGGAAACCTCCCAAGGGGAGAGCACTAACATGACTGACTCCAGGACTCGCAAAGGCGCTGGGCTATACGACCCCGCCACCGAACACGACGCCTGCGGCATCGGTTTCGTAGCCAACATCAAGGGCGAACGCAGCCACGAAATCGTCGAGCAGGGTATCGAAATATTGAAGCGCCTCGAACATCGTGGTGCAGCCGGCTGCGATCCCGAATCCGGCGACGGCGCGGGAGTACTGCTGCAAGTGCCCCATGAGTTCCTTCGCGAATGCTGCGTCGATCTCGAGATCAACTTGCCGGAACGCGGTGCCTATGGCGTAGGGATGGTTTTTCTGCCCGTAAACGCTGCCGAGCGAAACCTGTGCGAGAGCATGTTGGAAAGCGCCTGTAACGAAGCGGGGCTCTCGACACTGGGCTGGCGCTCAGTGCCGGTCGACGAGCACTTCTGCGGAAAGACCTCACTGGCCGCACGCCCGATGATCGCGCAGATCTTCGTAGCCCCCAAGTCGAACGGCCATGAAATCGTCTCCGGGGACGAGTTGGAGCGGCGGCTATACCTAGCTCGGAAGATAGCCGAAGGACGGGCGTCCAAACTCAGCCCCTCGTCGGCGGAGGCTTTCTACGTCTGCAGCCTGTCGGCAAGAACCATCGTGTACAAAGGCATGCTTACCGCGCTGCAACTCGACGGATTCTTCCCGGACCTTTGCGACTCACGATTCAGTAGCGCCTTGGCCCTGGTCCATTCCCGCTTCAGCACCAACACCTTACCAAGTTGGCGCTTGGCACAGCCCTTTCGCTACCTGGGCCATAACGGCGAGATCAACACCGTGCGCGGCAATACCAACTGGATGAACGCACGGGAGAACCTTTTCGAATCCCGTCTCTTCGGACGCTCGTTGAGCAACCTGCGCCCGGTCATACAGCCTGGGCAGAGCGACTCCGCCGTATTCGACAACGCGCTGGAACTGTTCAGCCAAACCGGCCGCTCACTGCCTCATTCAATGCTGATGATGATTCCCGAGGCCTGGGAAAAGCACGAAGAGATGCCGGACGAGTGCAAGGCGTTCTACAACTTTCACGCCTGCCTGACCGAACCTTGGGACGGCCCCGCGTCTATCGCGTTCAGCGACGGGCGCGGCATCGGCGCGGTGCTCGACCGCAACGGGCTACGCCCCTCACGCTACTTGGTCACCAAGGACGGCCTAGTGGTAATGGCCTCGGAAACCGGGGTGCTCGACATCGAGCCTGGCAACATTGCTTTCAAGGAAAGACTGCGCCCGGGACGGACCTTCTGGGTGGACCTCGAACAGCAACGCATCATTGCCGACGATGAAATGAAAAAGGGCCTTGCCTCTGCGCAACCCTACCGGAAGTGGCTCGACGAAAACCTAGTCGCCCTGGAAGACTTGCCTTCACCGTCATCGGTCCACAAAACCATCGAGGGCGACGAGCTACTGCATATGCAGCGCGGTTTCGGTTACAGCAGTGAAGACGTCTCGGTGCTGCTTACCCCGATGGCTCTGAACGGACAGGAGCCGATAGGATCGATGGGCGCGGATACACCGCTGGCAGTGCTCTCGAACAAGCCTCAGCTATTGTTCAACTATTTCAAGCAACTGTTCGCACAGGTAACCAATCCGCCGATAGACCCGATTCGTGAAGAGTTGATCATGTCGCTTCGCACAACCACCGGGCGGCAACGCAATCTTTTCGAAGAATCGGCAGATCACTGCCGGCAACTAAGCTTGTCCCAGCCGATCCTCACCAATGAAGAGCTTGCAAAGATACGCGAGATCGACGCGAACGGAATAAGCAGCCGCACTTTATCGACGCTGTTTCCGGCCGCCTCCGGAAGCGATGGGTTGCTCGACGCGCTCGATCGCATCTGCAAGGAAGCCCTCGAGGCCGTCGCCGATGGCGTCGAGATCCTGATACTTTCCGACCGTGGAGTCGACGCGAACAATGCCGCACTCCCGTCGCTGCTGGCCACCGGCGCGGTCCACCATGAGTTGATCAAGCAAGGCCGCCGGATGGACACCGGTATTATTGTCGAGTCGGCCGAACCCCGCGAGGTAATGCACTTCTGCTTGCTGACCGGATACGGAGCCAGCGGCGTCAACCCCTACCTAGCGATGGACATCCTCGCCGGCTTGGCCGCGAAGGGAGACCTCGATTCTCTCAGCGCCGGTCAGGCCATCGATAATTTCGTAAAGGCGGTCGGCAAGGGTTTGCTCAAGACCATGTCGAAGATGGGAGTATCAACGCAGGCAAGTTATCGCGGCGCCCAACTCTTCGAAGCGGTAGGCCTCAATCGCGAAGTCATCGAACGCTGTTTTACCTGGACTGCTTCACGCATAGAAGGGGTCGGTTTCGACGTGCTCGCGCGCGAGGTTCAGATGCGCCACGATTCGGGCTGGAAACCGCGGCCGGCCGAAGACAATCTCCTCGACCCCGGTGGAGACTATGCTTGGCGGCGGCGCGGGGAGTTCCATCTTTTCAATCCGGTCACCGTAGCCAAACTGCAGCACGCGGTGCGCGCCGGGGACTACGAGATATACAAAGGCTACGCGGACGCCGTCAACAAGCAGGAGCGCCACCTTTGCACCCTGCGCAGCATGCTCGAATTCAAGGAAGGCGAGCCCGGAGTACCCATCGAGGAAGTCGAAGCGGCTTCCTCGATCGTCAAGCGCTTCAAGACCGGAGCGATGTCCTACGGCTCGATCTCGCGCGAAGCCCACGAGAACCTCGCGATAGCGATGAACCGCCTCGGCGGTAAATCCAACACCGGAGAAGGCGGGGAAGATCCGGCGCGTTTCGTCCCGATGGCAAACGGCGATTCAGCCCGCAGTTCGATCAAACAGGTCGCTTCGGGACGCTTCGGCGTAACCATCAACTACCTGACCAACTCCGACGAGATCCAGATCAAGATGGCCCAAGGAGCCAAGCCCGGTGAAGGCGGGCAGCTCCCGGGGCACAAAGTCGACAAAGAGATAGCCAAGACCCGCTACTCGACACCGGGGGTCGGTTTGATCTCGCCACCTCCGCACCATGACATCTACTCGATCGAGGATCTCGCCCAACTGATCCACGATTTGAAAAACGCCAACCGCAAAGCGCGGATAAGCGTAAAGTTGGTAGCCGAAGTCGGTGTGGGAACGATCGCCGCCGGAGTCTCCAAGGCCAAGGCCGACGTGGTCTTGATAAGCGGATTCGATGGCGGCACCGGCGCCTCGCCGCTCAGTTCGATAAGACACGCCGGACTGCCCTGGGAACTCGGCCTGGCAGAGACCCAGCAGGTTCTGGTTGCCAACAACTTGCGTAGCCGCATCCGCGTAGAGACCGACGGACAGATCAAGACCGGCCGTGACGTCGCGGTAGCCGCCCTGCTCGGCGCCGACGAATTCGGCATTGCAACTGCGGCCTTGGTGGCCTCGGGTTGCATCATGATGCGCAAATGCCATCTCAACACCTGCCCGGTCGGAATCGCGACCCAGGATAAGGCGCTACGCCAACGTTTCAGCGGCAAGCCCGAACACGTCGAACGCTTGATGCTGTTCATCGCCGAAGAGATGCGCGGGATCATGGCCCGTATGGGTTTCCGTAGCGTCGCGGAAATGACCGGCCGTGTGGACCGCTTACGGGTCAAGGATGCCATCGATCATTGGAAGGCGCGCGGACTCGACTTCACTCCCATCCTGCACCGTCCCGATGTCGATGTGGACGTCGGCATTTCGGGCACCGGGACTCAGGACCACGGATTGGAAAAGGCGCTCGACAACGAATTGCTGATGCTCGCACGCCCGGCCCTCGAAGAGCGCAAGCCGGTGGAAATTGACCTGCCGGTTCGTAACATAAACCGCACCGTCGGCACCATTTTGTCCAACGAGATCACCAAGGCTTACGGCGAGGAGGGCCTGCCTCCCTACACCGTAAAGATCAACCTGCACGGTTCTGCCGGGCAAAGCTTCGCGGCCTTCCTCGCCAATGGCATCGCCATGAGGATCCACGGTGATGCCAACGACTATTTCTGCAAAGGAATGTCCGGTGGCCAAGTCGTGATAACGCCCCCCGAGCAGGCGGGCTTCCGGCCGGAAGAAAACATCATCATCGGCAATGTGGCTCTATATGGAGCCACCGGAGGAGAAGTGTTCATCCGTGGACGCGCCGGCGAACGTTTTTGCGTGCGCAACAGCGGAGCATCCGCGGTGGTCGAAGGACTCGGCGACCACGGCTGCGAGTATATGACCGGAGGTCGGGTGGTTTGCCTTGGAGAAACCGGAAGGAATTTCGCCGCGGGTATGAGCGGCGGTATTGCCTACGTCCTGGATGAAAGCGGCTCTTTCAAACGCAACTGCAACATGGGCATGGTCGAGTTGTTCGACCTTGAAGACGAATCCGACCGGGCAACCGTACATCAACTGCTGGCACGGCATCACCAATACACCGAAAGCAGTGTAGCGGCAGCATTGCTCGACGACTGGGAGGCCGCGGCAAAGAGTTTCGTGAAAATCATGCCGACGGAATACCGCAAGGTACTGGAGCGCCTTGAACTCTAAGCGGACGCCGAGACGCTAGCGGCAGGTTGAACCCGCCATGCCTCGAGCGTGCCCCATCGAGGCAGCCGGGTTTCATCAGAGTAAATGAGAAATGGGTAAGATAAGCGGATTCATGGAATACGGCCGCGAGTTGCCGTCGCCGCGCCCCGTTGAAGAGCGGTTGCGCGACTACCTTGAAATCGAAGGCAATGCTTCGACCGGCCAGCTTCAGCAACAAGGCGCGCGCTGCATGGATTGCGGCGTCCCGTTTTGCCACAACGGTTGCCCCCTGGGCAATCTCATCCCCGACTGGAACGACCTAGTATTCAAAGACCGCTGGGAAGAAGCGATTCTCGCCCTGCATGCAACCAACAATTTTCCGGAGTTTACCGGCCGGGTCTGCCCCGCGCCTTGCGAAGAAGCTTGCGTCCTCAACATCAACGACGACCCGGTCACCATCAAGCTGATAGAGAAACACATAATCGACCATGCCTTCGAGCAGGGTTGGGTCAAACCGCTGCCACCGGCGCTCAAGAGCGGTAAGAGTGTGGCAATAGTGGGCTCGGGGCCGGCGGGCTTGGCTTGCGCCCAGCAACTCGCCCGTGCCGGGCATGACGTAACCGTGTTTGAAAGGGCCGATCGTATCGGTGGACTGCTGCGCTACGGCATCCCCGATTTCAAAATGGAAAAACATCTCATCGACCGGCGTATGGAGCAGATGCGTGCCGAGGGTGTGGAGTTCAAACCCGGAGTCGCGGTCGGAGAAGATCTCCCCGTCGAACGCCTCACCAAGGATTTCGACGCGGCGGTGCTTTGCGTCGGTTCCACCGAGTCGAGAGACCTCAGCGTCGAGGGCCGCGACCTCGACGGCATCCACTTCGCAATGTAGTTTCTGCCGCAGCAAAACAAGCGGGTAGCCGGAGACAGCGACGAGAAAGCGGGTTCTCTTAGCGCCGCCGGCAAGAACGTGGTGGTAATCGGCGGCGGCGACACCGGCTCGGATTGTATCGGCACGTCCAACCGCCACGGCGCCAAGAACGTCGTACAATTAGAGATCCTCCCCAAGCCTCCTCCCGAACGCACGGCCGACATGCCGTGGCCTTACTGGCCGATGATACTACGCACCTCGAGTTCGCACGTTGAAGGCGCCGGGCGTGAGTTCAGCGTAAACACCAAGCGTTTCATCGGGCGTGACGGACGTGTAAGCGCCGTTGAGTGCGTGCGCATACAGTGGGAGACACCGGAAGGCGGAGGCCGCCCGCTACTCAAAGAGATCCCCGGCAGCGAGTTCCGTATAGACGCCGACCTAGTACTGCTAGCGATGGGGTTTACCGGCCCGCAAAAGCATCCGCTCCTTGACGGCTTGGGCCTGGTACTGGACGCACGGGGAAATATATCAGCATCG
>JAJRWY010000244.1 GCA_024276575.1 Candidatus Binatota bacterium | reverse complement strand
GCACCTGTGCAATGCGAAATTTACATGCATGACTGGGTAAGCGAGGGAGTCGTCTCCGCGTATGCCGCAGAGTTTGTTCCGAATTCCACGTACGAGCTCCAGCGATCATTTTCATCCTGCTTCGAATTTGAAACAAATGAAAACTGCTGGTCAGCACCGTTGACTGTGACGACTGGAATGTTTGCCGACGTCATCGATCCTTTCGACCCCATAGAGCAGCAACCTGACTTCAGAGATATTTCAGCTTCCGTTGCGAAGTTCCTCGGTGATCCGGCCGCGCCGATCAAGGCGGTGGTTCAGATACAGCCAAACGTCGTATTCCCGGGGCGTACGGTGGACTTCAAAGATATTCCCACGATGGTGCAGGCGTTCCTCGGTACGGCTTATGCGGAGATGGATTTCTCAACTGGTCCCTGCACATGTCCATCGACCGTGACGTGTGGCGTCACGGTATGCAAGACCGAAGGCGAATGTGGTGTCGACGGGCTGTGCGTCAATGGGTTCTGTGCCGACCCGTGCGGGCGGTGCAGGCCGTAGCGGTAGCGAGCATGGAGTGAGAAACCGGCGATGCCGGCAATGCGAACGAAGCCCGTTCGCCGTGCGTCGGTACGGGCGTGTGGAACCAGCGGCCTCGTCAAGTAGGCTCAGTGCTTCGGGGGTGATGGGTCCAGCTTCGCAGTGTCGCCAACGCGGATCAAGCCGCCGCTGGTGATTTGTCCGTGTACGCCGCCGCGAAGGCCTGGTTTCATGGCGCGACGCAGGCCTGGGATTTGGTCATCCATGAGTTGGCACGGTTTCGTTTCGCCGTGAATCCAGACGCGTACGTTACCGATGACGATCGCTTTCCCGATACACGCTGCCAGATCAATTCTGGAAACAAGGAAGTTCGCACGGCGTGTGGTCCACGGAATATCCCCGCCGGCGTCTCGGCATGCGTCGATCCAGGCTTCCTGCGAAAGAAATGTCACCTCGCGTTTTCCGTGGTTGCGATCTTCCAGTGCCAGCCCCTTGCGTTCTGCAACAACGCACTCGGTGATCTCGCGCATCGGTTCTCCGCTGGTGGGGCGGTAGGCTATTGCGCGAATCGTACCGGTGCCAGAGGTCGTGGGTGTAGTATCCGTGCGACTCATTTGCGATAGGCGAACGCGCTTGATAGATCCGCCGCTAACGCGGAGGCGAATCGCTTCGCCAAGGTATCCGGCAAGCCGGACATGGTAGTAGGCAATCAGCACAGGGAACGCACGCAAGAGCTGGCCCGCTGTCTTGCCCTTACGGAAGAGTTCGTTGTATACGATCGCTGCGACGGCTGCGGCAAAGAACGCGATAGCCACTCCCGCCAGTCTCAGGTCGAGAAGCGATAGTGGTAACGTAGCATACGCCAACATCCACGGAGCCAGATCAAGTCTTGGGCAAAGGTGGTACTTGTAAACAAGGCGGGCCGCTGATGTGCCGCTCTTGTAGGCCTGTTTGAAGTAGGCTCTGAACCCGTAATGGTGAACGTGCAGCGCGACTGCGTTCGGCGCGACAAGAAGATCGTAGCCGGCCGCTCGGAGTGACAGCGAGAGCCCTTCTTCATCGCCGCGTCCGGAGACCGTGGTGTCGATGCTGCCGTCGCTTCGGTAAGTCTGGGACGAACGATCTTCGTCCAACCGGTATTGCAGAAGCAAGTCGCGGCGAATGCACATGTTCCCGCCGATGAGCCGGTTGGCCTTGGGGCCGGGGATTCGATGGGTTCCCAAAGCCGCAAGGTCGAAGATGTTACGCGGTGGGGCGTCTTCGACTCGACCCACCACGGCCGCGACTCGACCCGAAGTGAAAGCTGACGTCAGCGATTCCAGCCACTGGGGTTCTGCAATGCAGTCGCTATCAATAAAGGCTACGAACCGACCGCTCGACGCTGTAATACCACGGTTGCGGCTGGGGTTGGCCCCCAGATTCGTCTCGTTGCGGAGTGAAATCAGTTTGAGTTTTGGGTGGGCGCGGGCCAACTCAGCGACCATTTCAGGCGTGTTGTCGGTAGAGCCGTCGTCGATCACGACCACTTCAAAGTTCGAGTGTGATTGTCCGGCCAACGCGGCGAGGCACGTTCGAAGCATTTCGGAGCGATTGCAGGACGGAACGATGACGGACACGTCCGGGACGGTAGCGTTCTCGTGGATCATGGTGCGATGTATGGCTTCCCGCGATGCGCGGCCCCGGAGCGAGCCGTGCGATAGCCCAACCGTAGCGGTTCGCGCTGGATCTACCAAGCCGTGCCAGACTCCGTAAGTCTCGACTCCGTAAGTCTCGGCTCCGCAAGTTTCGTTCGGTTGGCTACGGCGTCGGGTGGCCGAGTCCCAGCCCCGGGTCAACCACGAAGATCGCGACGCGCCGGTTTTGTGACCGGTTGGAGGCCGCATTGTTCGCGGCGCGCGGGCGATATTCAGAGCAGCCGCCGGCGGCTAGCCGCGATGGGTTGATCCCCTTGTCCTGAAGGTAGCGGACCACAGCCAGTGAACGTTCGGTGCTTAGTTGCCAGTTATCTTCCCAGCCACTTTTTTTGATCGGCTGGTTATCGGTGTGACCAAAGACGATGATGTCCTTGCCCGAATACTCACCCTGTAGCGTGCTGACAATGCCATCCAGTGCGCGGATCGCGCTGCTTCGCAGCGTTGGTTTTCCAGGAGCAAACAAAACGCTGCTGTCGATTGCGATCATCGCGCCCGACGGTGTGTCGGTCCAACCCGGTGCGGGTGCTGTGGTTTCGGGAATCGCCGCGAGCTGACGGTTCAGCGCGTCGATCTCGCCTTGGGCGGCTAGAAGCTGTTGCTCGGTGTAGCTGCGGGATTGATCCCTGCCGTTCATTTCCGCGCGTAGCTCATTGAGCCGCATCGTAAGATCGCGATTCGTATTCTCCAGCATCGTGATCCGGCTCTTACTCTGATTGGCGCAGCCGCCGGAGAAAACCAGGGTGAGCGCCGCAGTCGCGATCGTGTTTCGAGTGAGTGATCCAAGTCTTTGCGTTGTCATGATGCCTCTCCTTCGCCGGGTTCTGCTTCCGGGCCAGTGCCTTCCGTATCTTCCTCGTCCCCATCAACGTCCGTCTCTGCCACGGCGTTGGCCTTTTCCTCGAGACGCCGTTCACGCGCCTCCAACTCCGCCTCGCGCCCTTTGTAGAACTTGTCGCGTTCGTCGATCTCGCGGAGGCGTTTCAGCTCGCGCCAGTCACGAAACACGCGCCATCCAAGCGCCAGCGTCCACCAACCCACAAGCGCGCTCGCCGCTGTTCCGATCATCAACCAAATCACGTTGACCGGCTGGGTCTCGTCGCGAATCCAGAAGAACCAGAACCGAACCTCGTTCGAGCGATTCATATAGAACACCAGCCCGACGCCGACCAGGAGCGTCGCCACGAGTACCAGACGAAGATAGACCTTGAGACTCCGAAATGCAAGGTTCATTGTGGTAGTCCTGGGAGTCTGGATTGTGAATTGTTCGTCATCAGGTACTCCACCACCGTGGCGGTTCTTTCTACAAGTGGTGAATTGACAATGGGTTGGTAGAACAAGACCATCACCAAAAAGCCCAGCGCCAGCCAAGGCCCGAGCGGTAGGGCACTGGACTTTTTAAACGGCAAGGTGGCCGTCCAGCCGATGAGTGCCAGCCCGCAGGTTACGATAAAGCCGAGCAGCGCTACCTGCCAACCGGCGACCGCGCCGGCGGCGGCCATCATGTGAATGTCGCCCGAGCCGAGCGCTTCCTTGCCCCGCACCAACGTGAAGCCGATCCGAACCACCCAGCCTATGGCTCCGCCGATGATGTAGCCGGTCGCGGCCGTGGCGAGACCTTGGAGCGGTACCCAGTTTTCGAACAGCGCGACCCCGCGTACGTGGAAGGTGTAGTGTAGTGCCTTGCCCAGACCGGCGGCCATACCGCCTTCGGAGCACGCGAACCATAGCCCAACCAAGCCGAGCATGATGGCCGGTAGGAACGTCAGCAGTTCGCTGAGTACCATGCGTCGGGCTTGGCCTCGTTCCTCTTCGATGGCTTCAAGAATAGCCTCGTCAGAATCCCTCGTGACGGCACTCTCCGAAACAATCAGCACGAACAGCAGTCCACAAACCAGCAGCCCGCGCCCCGTCTGTCGGAGGGCAGCACCCGTGCCCGCATCAAGAAACATGAGAAAAAACAGGAGTGCCATGACACCGGCGCAAACCCAACCGGCCGTTCGCTTGGTCGCACGGAGTGAGGGCGGGAGTTTTGTGACTGCCGCCGCTTTCTGTTGTTCTGCTGCCTCGATGTCAAGCTGATCGTCGTTGTCATCCTCATGATCGCGCTCGGCTTCCGGTTGGCAAGAGAGAACGATCCACGTCAAGATCAGGCCGCCGAGAGCAAAGAGACATACTATTGCCGTAGTGTCGGCTGGTCTTGGCCAGTGGACCGAATGTCGGGGTGTCCAAATGACATGGAGCACAAACGCGGCAATGGTAGCAATGTTTGTGAAGCGAATATCAACCCAGTAATGCTCCAGGTCGATCGCGGCGAGTGCGAGCAAGAAGCCGAACAGGATGATGTGCGCGAGCAGGATCGGCCAGTAGTACGAGAGTTGATCCGTCAGGCCGACCAAGGACTTACGTAGTCCGGATCGGGCCTCATCATCGATAAAGAACGCATCCAACAACGCGAGCACGATGATCCCCATGACCACTTCGATCACGACGTATCGAACGGGGATGGGCACGCTACAGGTTCGACAACGCCCCCGGAGCCGCAGATAACTCCATACCGGGATGTTGTCATACCAGTTGATACGCGTGTTGCATGCCGGGCAGGCCGACCATACCGGATCACGAAGCGATTTATCTCGGGGGATGCGGTAGATCACGACGTTCAGGAAACTCCCGAACGCCAAGCCGATGGCGGACCAGAACGAAAGCCACCAGATCGTTTCAACAATCACCGTGCCGCTGGCTTCCATGGGATCGCCCTACAGTTTGCTGTGAATACCGTCACACCACGGCATGCACTCGCTCCGGTGGCATTGGCACACGGCCCGCTGGCCCGGGTTGGTGATCTCCACGACGATCGGGCTCAGCCCGGTCTGCATTTTACTATGAGCCCCGTCGCAATAGGGCAGAATCATTGAATGCCCGCATGTGCAATATGCTTTCTTCCCCACCGTCTCATTGATGGTGATGGGCTGATTCCCATGTTTCGCTTCTGCCATGGTGACTCCTCGTTTGACCCGATGTTTGTCAAGCCCGATGCTCGTTCAAGCGCGGCGTAACACCCGCTGTCTCGTAGCAGACGGTGTACAAGTTGGCCCATCGTACCGCAAGGGTCGGTTCTTCGCACGTTCTCTTCGCAACGAAGTGGTGG
>JAJRWY010000243.1 GCA_024276575.1 Candidatus Binatota bacterium | reverse complement strand
GGTCTTAACCTTGATCGGACAATAATTCACGGCGTAAATCGCCTCTGGCTCACGCTGGAGCACGCCATCCGCGGCCGTACTCGCGCCCGCCGATGCTCACGTACGGTTGGGTACGCTCCGCTCGGCGAACGCTCCGCGCGGCCACGGCTGACGCACTCCAGCGCGTTTTCGCTCGTGAATTATTGTCCGATCAAGGTTAACGCTGTGCGCAGTGCCGGTCTGGCCGGCCTCACGGGCGCTTGTGGCTGTCGCGACGAGGTTACACGAATGATGCAGGCTAAGCGCTTAGCGCGAGGGGTTTGAGAAATGGCCAGAGAACTTCCGATGTTGTTTGCTATCAACGAGGCCCTTCACATCGCCATGGAGAGCGATCCGGATGTGATCGTCATGGGCGAGGACGTCGCCGGTGGCGGCGGACGTGCCGACCAGGGCATCGAAGAAGCCTGGGGCGGCATCATGGGCGCGACCAAGGGCTTGTACACTAAATTCGGTGCGAGCAGGGTCCGTGATACACCCATTAGCGAGATGGGTTTTCTCGGTGCGGCTGTCGGCGCCGCGGCCACCGGGCTGAGGCCGGTGGCCGAGTTGATGTTCATCGACTTCCTGGGCGTCTCTTTTGACCCCTTACTCAATCAAGCGGCCAAGCTTCGCTATATGTTCGGCGGCAAGGTTCGCGTTCCTCTTACCGTCCGTACTTGTACCGGCGCGGGGACACGATCGGCTGCGCAGCACTCGCAATCTCTCTATGCGATGACCGCTGCAGTGCCCGGGCTCAAGACGGTCATCCCCTCGAACCCTCACGATGCGAAAGGCTTGCTTCTTTCCGCTATTCGCGACGACAACCCCGTGGTGTTTTGCGAAGCCAAGTCTTTGCTTTTCGGCAGCGGTGAGGTTCCGGAAGGAGACTACGAGGTTCCGATCGGCAAGGCGGCGATCGCGAGAGAGGGGAGCGATGTGTCGCTGATTGGAATCGGACAGACTGTGACGACAGCGTTATCGGCTGCTCAAACCCTGGAGAGCGAGGGGATAAGTGCCGAAGTCCTCGATCTGCGCTCTCTTTATCCTATGGATGAAGAGGCCATTTTGACTACGCTGGAGAAAACCGGCCGCTTGCTGATCGTCGATGAAGCGACGCCGGTGTGCGGGATCGCCTCCGAGGTTGCGTCGCTATGCGTGGACAAAGGTTTCGACTTCCTCAATGCACCGGTGAAGAAAGTGACGGCTCCGCACGCGCCGGTTCCTTTCAGCCCGGTTCTCGAAGACGCCTACATGCCGTCGGCTGCACGGGTGGTGGCGGTGGTAAAGGAACTGTTCTGAGGGAGATAGGGCGGCGATGGCGACTCCGATAGTAATGCCCAAACTGGGAATGACGATGCGCGAGGGCACTGTCGTCGATTGGCCTTTTGAAGCCGGCGACGAAGTCGAGAAGGGGGAAGTCGTTCTCGTCATCGAATCGGAAAAGGCCGAGGTCGAGATAGAAGCGACTGCAAGCGGCGTGCTGCGCCATTTCTACGTGGAGAGCGGGGAGACCGTGCCGTGCGGCACCTTGCTGGCGGCGCTGACCGATAGTCTGGATGAAGACTTCGATGTCGAAGCTTTCCGGGCTCTTCACGATAAGCCGGAAGTGGTTTCCGCCGATACCCTAGGCGGAAATACAGCCGGGGCTGCTGCCGGGCCTGGGGCATCGCCGGTGGCCGCAGGCGATACCAAACCGCGTCGGGGTGAAGCTCCCGTTACACCGGCCGCCCGAGCTCTGGCGCGCAAGCTTGGAATTGAAACCGGCAGAATCAGCGGAAGTGGCCCCGGCGGGCGCGTTACCAAGGACGATGTGGAGCGGGCGGCGCAAAGCTTGCGAGATTTGATGCCGGTGGCCGGTGGAAAGTCCTTGGAAGTGCCGAGTGCCGGAGACGGAGATCCGCTGTTGCTGATCCCGGGTTTCGGCACTGATGTCGCTGCCTTCGCCATGCAAATTCCGGCGCTACAGGAGAACTTCAGGGTAATGGGCATGAACCCGAAGGGGGTAGGCCTTTCTGATCCGGCCGATGGTGATACCTACTCTGTTCCGGAGGCCGCCGCCGACGCCGCCACGATTGCGGCGGCAGCAGCGGCGCCGGTACATCTGCTAGGTACGAGTTGGGGTGCGGCCGTCGCCCTAGAGACTGCCTTGACCCATCCGGAATTGGTGAAATCTCTGACTTTGATGACTCCCTGCTTCGAGGTGACTTCCCGATTGTCGGCGCTGATCGACGCCTGGTGCGCGATGGCTGCCGAATGCAGTGCTCAGACTCTGGCTCTGGCGCTGCTGCCGTGGTTTTTCTCGCAACGATTCTTCGACGGCCAGGGCAACCGCCAACGGAGCGTAAGGGGGTTGGCGGAGATTTCGGCGCGAGTTCCAGCCGCGACGCTTCGGCAGGTCGCCAACGGCTTGCGCGCATGGTCGGGGTCGAGGCTTGAAGATTTGTCCGCTTTGTCGATGCCCTGTCTGCTCGTCATTGCGGGAGAGGATTTGCTTACACCCGATGGGGAGTCTTACGGCTCCTCTATCAAGGGGAGCCGTACTTTGGTGGTCGCCGGCGCCGGGCACGCCGTAGGCCTGGAAGCTCCCGAGCAGGTGAACTCCGCGACTATGGATTTTCTGGCTTCTATGCAGTAGATACGGGCAAGCACGTCAGTTAGCGTCCAGGGCCGGGATGCGTCCAGCGAGTAGCTCGGAAATAGAGCGGGTAGGTTCCAATCGCGCGAAAAGAATCTTCATAACCGCCGTTATCGGTGTCGCCAACAGCATGCCGACGACGCCCCAGATCATTCCCCAAAAGATCAACGCCATCAGCACGGCGATGGGGTGTAAGTCGAGCGACTCTCCCATGACTTTCGGTTCGATGACGTTGCCGAACAAGATCTGAATTCCGCCCGGGATGAGGATCGCAGCAACAGCCGCACCCCCCGATAAATCGGGGCTGACCAGGACCACCGGCAGAGGAAGCAGCGTAGAGATCACCGATCCCACCGCCGGGATGAAATTGAGCAAGAAGGCGAACAGCCCGAACACCAATGCGAGGTCTACGCCGAGAAAGGCCAGGGTGGCGCCTACCAGAATTCCGGTAGCCGCCGAGACCGCGGCTTTGGTCATCAGATAATGTTTGATTCGCTGCTGTATTTCCTCCCAGACTTCGCTCGACCTGCTACGCGGTCCCGAACTGCCCAGCAGCAGGTAGACCACGAAGATGAAGACCAGCAGCGAGCGCGACAGTGTCTTGAGGATTGCATTGGTGGTCTCTACCAGCATGCCACCGAGAGTTGCCGCCGGGATCTTGGTCAAAGGCTCCAGCACCGCTTCCCGGTTAATGTTCGCGAGTCCGAAAGGCAGAGCAGCCTGCGCCTTGTTCATCCGCTCCATGAACTTGGCTTCGTAAGCCGGAAAGTTGTTGGTGAGTTCCGCCACCGATGCGGTCACCAGGATTACCAGCAGAGCGAACAGTAGCCCGGCGCAGACGAGAGTCGCCAGCAGCGAGAGCCAGCGCGGCATACGTAGCCTCTCCGTTCCAAAATCGATGACGGGTTTGAGTCCGAGCGCGATGAATACGGCCAGGACGAAGGGTATCATTACGGGTTCCAGCCATCTCAACGCGGCTCCGGCCGCAATGGTGGCCAGCAGCATCAGGCAGACGGTTTGAATACGTTTTTCCATTGAATACTCTCGCTTGGCGCAAACAAGCCGAATTGTCACTATAGCGCATCCGCAGCGGGTACGGGTAGTAGACCGGCCCTCGTGAACGATCGAGTATCGTTAGTAGAGGCAGGATGAACAAGACGAACAAGATGGGCAATTGGGACAATTTGCATAGACCGGGACGAAGAGATGCTTCGGAACTCGTGCGGGACAAGGAGAGCGTAGGTGGAAACTGAGACCAAGGGCATCGAGACCGGCAAGGTCACCAAGTGGTTCCTCGACAACCTCGAGGAAGTGGCGCCGCCTTTGAGCTTCGAACTTATCCCCGGGGGGCGCTCCAACCTCACGTACCGTGTTAGCGACGCCGCCGGACGGCGTTATGTGCTGCGGCGGCCACCGGTGGGAGCGGTCATCGCGACCGCACATGATATGGCGCGCGAGCATCGCATCATCTCGGCCCTGGCGCCGACCGCTGTTCCGGTGCCGCCGGCGCTCGGTCTGTGTACCGATACTTCCGTTAATGGCGAACCATTTTACGTGATGGACTTTGTCGATGGAGTGGTGCTCGAGGACTCGTCCGCTACCGAGAAATATGTGGCGGCCGGTCTGCGCCGCAGACTCGGAGACGAGGTGGTGGAGATTCTTGCCGAGTTGCATGCCCTGGACCCCGGCGAGGTGGGACTCGGGGATCTCGGACGCAAGGAGGCCTATCTTGCGAGACAACTCAAGCGTTGGAGCACTCAGTGGGAGAAGACCAAGACGCGGGAAGTCCCGGCCATGGATGAGATTCGGCGAGGACTCGAAAAGTACATGCCGGAACAACAGGGCGCCTCGATAGTTCACGGAGACTATCGATTGGGAAATATGCTCGTTGATGAGCAGGTGCATGTAGCGGCGGTGTTGGATTGGGAGCTTTGTACGCTCGGCGACCCGCTCGCCGACCTCGGCTATATAATCAACAACTGGGCGGAGCCGGATGACGGCGAATTTGCCGGTGGCGCGGCGATCTCTCCGACTGCTTGCCGGGGCTTCCAGAGCCGGGAGGAATTTCTGGCTGCCTATGAGAAAGCGTCGGGACGTAGTGTTGCCTCGATCGCGTACTACCGGGCTTTCCAGTACTGGCGAATGGCGGCGATCGTGGAGGGGGTCATGTCGCGTTACCTGAAGGGGGTGATGGGCGGAGCCGCGGACACCGATCTGTTCCGGGCACAGATCGATCTGCTGATCGACTCAGCCCTGGAGATGGTTCGTACTATGGAATGAACGCCGCGTTCGAAGAAGGAAAAGCAGTGCTACGAAGTCGTAGGCTGAGTGTGCCACGATGGGAGTCAGCAAGTTGCCGCTCAGTTGCCATGTCCATGATAGAAACACTCCCATGACAGAAGCGAAAACGACGTAGGCGGGCGTGATTGGATGGGCTAGTCCGAAGAGCAAGGCGGAGAGTAAGACTGCTGTATAGTAGCCGGTAGCCTCGTTTAACATCCCTTGAATGAGGCCTCTGAATAGAAGCTCTTCACCGAACCCCGCCGCAATCGAAAGTAGCGCCAATTGTCCGGCTGTGCAGGTTTCCAGCAAAGGCCGTAGCGCCGCTTCGATCTTGGCCTCTATGCGCCGGATCGATTCGAAAGGAAGCCTCCACGCTGATCCGAACACAAGCAGCATTGCGGCTGCGCCGCCGAACCCGACCAGCACGGCTTCCGCATCGAAGCGGAAATCACACCAGGCGTTGTGGCCCAGTACGACACCGATCAGCAAGGCGGCTACTCCCAAGCCCCCTTCTAACAGTAGTGCCGTCGCGAACAGCCGTGGCTTCGGATTTGAGCCGTACGTGGTCGAGATCAGGCCTTTTGCGTGAACAGTGCGGTGGACAGGTAACGCTCGCCGAAACTCGCAGCAATGGTCACGATCTTCTTGCCTGCGAACTCAGGCCGGGCCGCGACACGCAGTGCGGCGGTCACATTGGCTCCGGTGGAAATCCCGGCGAGCACGCCTTGGCTCGTTGCAAGTTTGCGAGCCATGTCGAAGGCATCCTCGTTGCTGATGGTTTCCACCGCCTTGACCAGCGAGGTGTCGAGATTCTTGGGAATGAACCCGGCACCGATGCCCTGGATCTTATGCAGGCCCGGCTTTCCGCCTGAAATGACGGGGGAGGCTTCGGGCTCGACGGCATAGGCCTCGAAAGAGGGGTTTTTCGTGCGGATGAAACGTGTCACGCCGGTGATGGTCCCTCCGGTTCCTACGCCGGCTACGATTGCGTCGATGTCTCCGCCGCTGTCAGCCCATATTTCCGGGCCGGTGGTCGCTTCGTGAACGGCCGGATTGGCAGGGTTGTCGAATTGTTGCGGCATGAAGGAGCCGGGATCCTTTGCGGCCAACTCGGCCGCTTTTTCGATAGCGCCACCCATGCCTTTCTCGGCCGGGGTCAGTACCAGGTTCGCGCCCAGGTGGCCGAGTAGCGCGCGGCGCTCCAGACTCATGGATTCCGGCATCGTCAGAGTGAGGCGAAGCTTGTGCACGGCGCAGACGAAAGCCAGAGCTATTCCGGTGTTGCCGCTGGTCGGTTCGATCACATGGCTGTCGGGGTTGAGCGCGCCGTCGCGGAAACCCGCCTCGATCATGGACAACCCTATCCTGTCTTTGACACTGGCCAGAGGGTTGTCGAACTCCAGTTTCAGGTAAACCGTAGCGTGGTCGTCAGGGGCAAGTCCGTTGAGGCGGAGAAGCCGGGTGTTGCCGACCGCGTCGAGGATGGAATCGTAGCTTCGTCGTTGCACCAAATAATATTCTCGTTCACTACCGTTTCGCGCTGCCATGGTCAGGTCTACCTCGCAATTGCTTCTCGACGCTTATCCCGTCGAGTTAGTCGTAAAAGAGCATTGATTCGAGTGTCGCCGGCTTGGACTATTCCTGAAAGCTAGCGGTGGAGCAATTCAGGCACCGTCCAGGTTAGTATCGCTTCACACGGGTCCGTCCGGGTTAGTATCGCTCCGCGCCGGTATTGTTCAAGGGTTTGAACAATACCCCGGGTCAATCAATTCAGTTCCCTTGTCGCCTCTGCCGCAGCGTCGTTGAGTCCTACC